>CAIYZW010000277.1 GCA_903930725.1 uncultured Bacteroidota bacterium | reverse complement strand
TTTCGCCTATTTCCTTAAATCTTAATCTTCCAGCCAACTCAAATAATAGTTTTTATCTTCGATTTGTAATGCATCTTCGGTTAGTTTTAGTGGTTTAAAAGTATCAATCATAACTGCTAATTCTCTGGTTTCCAATTTCCCAATACTTTTTTCGACAGCTCCTGGATGTGGCCCATGAACAATTCCGGTGGGATGCAGGCTTATCATTCCCTTTTCGACATGCTTGCGACTCATAAATTCGCCTTCGACGTAATACAACACCTCATCAGAATCAACATTGCTATGGTTGTAAGGTGCTGGAATGGCTTCGGGATGATAATCATAAAGCCGTGGCACAAAAGCGCACATCACAAAAGTTGGAGTTTCAAAAGTTTGGTGAATCGGGGGCGGCATGTGAACACGCCCGGTAATAGGCTCAAAATCATGGATTGACAAGGCAAAAGGAAAGTGATATCCATCCCAGCCAACAACATCAAAAGGATGGGTTTGATAATGGTACGGAAAAATCATGTTGTCGCGCTTGATTTTGACCAGAAAATCTCCCTTTTCATCATGGGTTTCCAAAATTGAAGGTTTCCTGATGTCGCGCTCACAAAAAGGTGCGTGCTCAAGCAACTGGCCGGCACGACTGAGGTATCTTTTTGGAAAACGAAACGGGGTAAAGGATTCGACAATAAAAAGGCGGTTTGTGATGGTTTTAAAATCCATCTGGTAGGTAACTCCTTTTGGGATAATCAAATGGTGGCCGTATTCGAATTCGATATTTCCATACATGGTTTTGAGGGTACCTTCGCCCTGATGGACAAAAATCATTTCGTGTGCATCGGAGTTACGGTAAAAATAATCCTTCATAGTTTCCTGAGGCGCGGCAAGACTGATGTAAACATCGTTGTTTACAAGCATGTATTTCCTGCTCTTCAGGAAGTCTTTTTCGGGTTGAACATCATAACCTAAAAAGCTGCGATTCTGCATATTATGCTCGATGGCCACTTTTGGAGCAACACTAAAAGGTTCGTCAATTTTTAATACCCGGGTAGGCGGATTTGTGTGATAAACAAGCGAGTAATTATCGGAAAAACCTTCGGTCGATACCAATTGCTCGGCAAAAAGGCCGCCATCGGGTTTTTTGAATTGAATATGTCGCTTATGAGGAATTTTCCCTAACGAATGATAGTGCGGCATGGTAAGATAATATTGAATGAATTATGATTGCAAAGCTAATGATTATGGTTTGTAAGTGGATTTTGAGCCTATTAAAAATTGTTAATGATAGAAAATCAATACCTTAATAAAAGTCTCTCAGGAAATTATGGATGCTTGATTTTTAAAGCCGTAAAAAATATAACAAGGGATAAAAAAAATCCTTTGGAAAAGCTGTACAAATTTACGGATTACCGTTTGCTAAAATCAGACAGGTTGGTGCGGATTGTGATGTAGTTTGGTGAACCATTTAAATGGTAGGTTGCACGGCTGTAATCAATCTGGAATTTGGAAATCTTAAGCCCAATTCCCCATGAAAAACCAACCATTGCCATTTTGTTGTAGCTGCCTAACTCCTGCCGGCGCTGGTAATTGTAGCCAAACCTCACCGAAAATGCCTTTGAAGGCACGAATTCTCCACCAATAACCACATGCCGCATAGCTTTTTGTGCGAATTCACTAAAATCACTTTTTTGCTGTATTTCACTGGTAATCGGGTCAATTTTATTATCGGGATCGTTGGCATCAAAATAAGTCAAATCCCATTTTTGAAGATTGGTCAAAAGAATTGAATATCTGAAAGGCAAGTATTGTAAACGTTGTGAAAGTCCAAAATTAATCTCGAAAGGTAGGTTTTCGGTGTTCCCGGAACGATATGGTTTTAACTGGGTTCCAATATTTCTGAAAATTAATGAAGCTGTTAATCTGTTTTTTGGATTGTAATAAGTTCCGGCAACATCAACAGCCAGACCGTAAGATTTATAATCTTCAAGATTTGAATAAATGAATTTGAAGTTGGCACCAATGGTGAAAAGAGAATCGAGCGCGCGTCCCCAGCCTAAATTTGCTGCAAGTTCGTTAGCCGTAAAATTACCAAAAGTCTGTCCGGTTTCATCGGCGTAAGTGAATTGGCCATAATTGAGGTATTGTATGGTTCCCACGTAAGTCCCGATTTTATTAAAAGATTTGCCATAAGATGCAAACCCATAATTGATGTCGGTAAAATAATCTACAAAACTCAATGCCAGATTATTATCCATCTGTGTGTTGATAAGTGATGGGTTAAATAAAGCCTGGGTAATATCGCCATCATTTACAGCTACAAAACTTCCCCCCATGGCAGCAGCTCTTGAAGAACTGGTGAGGTTAAGAAATTTATAGACACTGTTACCACCTATCTGAGCTTCCGACTGGTGGCCGGCGAAAAGGATAAAAAGCAGGACTATGAAGGGTTGGAATCTTTTCACAGACATCAAAATTTAGTTACAAAAATGAATTATTCGCAAACGCAAATTAAATAAAATAATTGCAAATCGTGATTTTAAAGATAAGATGCACGATTGGCTGGCATGGTTGCGCCGACAGATGAAATTGAAGTCCGCATTGTAAAATATGAACCCATTATTTTGGTTCAAAAACCATCTTGCCATCAATAAAAGTCATCAGAATCTTTGTTTGAGGGATTTCTGATCCGGGGATTTCCATGATATCTTTTTCCAGCACAACAAAATCGGCTTTTTTCCCGGATTCAAGGCTGCCTTTTTCGTTTTCTTCGAAAGCTGCTTTTGCTGCCCAGATTGTCATGCCTTTTAATGCGTCCTCACGGTTAATGGCATTTTCGATTTGGAAGCCTCCCTCTGGAAAACCTTTAAGGTCTTTCCGTTCGGTGGCTGCATAAAAAGTAAAAAGCGGGTTAATATTTTCGATTGGAAAATCCGTTCCAAGCGGCAGCCAGCCATTTTGAACCATCAGCTGTTTGTATGCATAAGCGCCTTTAACACGCTCCGCTCCTACCCTGTTTGCTGCCCAGTACATATCGCTGGTTGCATGTGTTGGTTGCACCGATGGAACGATCGAAAACTTTCCAAAAAGATCAAAATCTTCTTCTGCCACAACCTGATCGTGCTCGATACGCCAACGCTTGTCGTTGCTGCCTTTGAGGAATTCACCATAAATTGTCAGCATCATCCGGTTAGCCGAATCACCGATTGCATGGGTGCAAACCTGGTAGTTATTTTCGAGAGCTTTCTGGCAAAAATTTCTTATCGAATCTGGTGATGTCAACACCAATCCAGTGTTTCCCGGGTCATCGCTATAATCCTGGAGCATTTTGGCACCCCGCGAACCCAAGGCACCGTCGGCATAAAGCTTAATTGACCGAACATTCAATCTATCTGTTTTGTAAGGGCCTTTGGCTACATAAGTCGAAAAATTTTTTTTTGTCGGCGACAACATAGCGTAAATCTTCATTTTGAGCTGCCCGGTTTTCTGCAGACTATCAATAATTCCAATAATATTAGCATCCAAACCGGCATCATGAACGCCGGTTAATCCAACCTCAAAACATTTTTGTTGTGCTGCCAGCAAAGCTTTCGAAATTTGCTGAACATCGGGTTTTGGATTTTTTTTACTCACCAAATCAATGGCGTTATCAATCAAAACACCGGTTGGCTTGCCATTTTTTAGGATAATATTTCCCCCTTCAATGCGGGTATTATTTTCGATACCAGCAATTTGCAGAGCCCTGGTGTTAACAATGGCAGCGTGACCATCAATCCGAGTGAGCAACACAGGATTATCAGGAAAAAGAATATCTAACTTTTCTTTATCAGGAAACTCCTTGATTTCCCAATCGTTCTGATCCCAACCCCGGCCTTCGATCCAAAATGAGGAAAAAGTCTCGTGATGCTTTTTAAGAACATCAAGAACTTCATCAAAGGAGTTGGTTCCTGTTAGATCGGCACGTTGCAAAAGGCCAAGACCATAACCGTAAAAATGACAATGGGCATCAATAAAACCCGGAAACACTGGTTTTCCTTCTAAATCCAAAACAACTTCGGATTTAAAATGGTTCAGGATTTCGCTTTCGTCGCCAATGGCCAATATTTTTCCATTTTTCACAGCCATCGCCTCCGCTTTGCTAAAAGTTGAATCAATGGTGTAGATTTTTGCATTTTTGATAATCAGGTCGGCTTTTTCCATAGAACTGCATGAGATTAGATTTGCGGTTAAAAGTGCAAATAAAAAGAAGGTAAACTTTTTCATTTTACTAATTATCAGATTTTTATATTGTTTTCTTAATTATGTTGATGATGGATTTGAGCTTTCCTAAAAATAAACCCGGCAATTATACCGAAAAATCCATCTTTTCAAACAATTCCTCAATAGAATTGATTTTATAAACCCTATCTGAAATTTTAAGTTCAAAAACATCTTCATTTTCCAAGTTGACCTTAATAATAGCAAGTGTATCAGATGAAGAATTTTCCGGTGTAAAAACTGTGAAACCCTTACGCTGCAAGGCTTTTACCATCCAATCATATTTCAAGCCAGACCCTTTTAAAACGACCTGCCCCATTTCTTTAACTTCAAATGAAAAATTCCCGGACAAAATATCAAACCTGGTTTTTTCTTTATTAAAGTATTTTCCAAATTCATTCTTTAAAATTAAATCCTCCGGAACTCCTGTAATCACAGGCATATCAGCACCCATCAGCCAGATTTTATCAGCAAATTTGAGTGCAAGATTCAAGTCATGTGTCGTCAGCAAAATCGCTTTTTCCTGCTCCCAGGCAGCATTTCGGAGTAATTGTAAAATTTCGATCTTGCTTGGAAAATCAAGAAATGCGGTTGGTTCGTCAAGCAACAAAAGTGGTGTTTCCTGAGCCAACGATTTGGCAATCATTACTTTTTGCTTTTCTCCATCACTCAAAAGGTTAAATTGCCTGTTGTGAAGATGGCTGATTCCTGCATTTTCGAGAGATTTTTGAATAATCTCAAAATCGTTATGTGTAAGCTTTCCCAAAAAGCCCGTGTAAGGCGACCTTCCAAAGGCAACAACAGCAAAAACTGTCATATTTCCAACATCAACAGGTTCAGTCAACGTAACACTGACAGACCTGGAGACTTCAGCCGGTGCCATTTCCGTTAAAACACGGTCAAAAATTTTTACCATCCCATCCAAAGGTGGCTGAAATCCTGATAGCGTGCGGATAAGCGTGGATTTTCCACAACCATTCGGACCTAATAAACAAACAAGTTCACCAGTTTTTAAAACAAGATTAAGGTGGTTTTGAAGAATAATATTTCTCCTCACCTTTCCAGGATAACCAATCCCCAAATTACTGGTAATCATTACATTTCGACCTGTTTTCATGATTGAACCCTGAATTCATTTCTTCTTAAAATAATCCAGATAACCACTGGCGCACCAATGATGGAAGTTATCGCATTGATGGGCAATGCGCCGTCGAAACCGGGGAGCCTTGCAATTAAATTGCAAAATAGCGCTAACAGTGCACCGGTTAAAATTACACCGGGAATGTTTATCAAATGATCGGAAGTTTTAAACAGGTTACGGCTTAGGTGCGGCACAGCAAGCCCGATAAAAGCAATCGGGCCGCAATAGGCTGTAACTGCGGCTGTTAAGATTCCTGTGGAAACAATGATCAAAATCCGCGATTTCTTTAAATTGATGCCCAGATTTTGTGCATAGTTTTCGCCAAAAAGCAAGGCATTAAGCGGTTTTGCAAGCATGATTGCCAATAAAATCCCCATAAAAATAATTGATGCAAAAAAGCCCATCCTGTCCCATGAAACATTGGCAAAACTCCCCAAACCCCAAATTACAAAAGCCTGTAAATCTTCTTTAAGACTATAAAATTGTAGAACCCCAACAATGGCTGAAATGGCGTATCCAAGCATAATTCCGATAATTAAAATGATTGTGCTGCTTTTAAAACGACCAGCCAAAACGCCTATCAAAAGTAAAACAGCAAATGCGCCGGCAAAGGCTGAAAAAATCACCGAAAAATTTCCAAAAACCTGGTTCATGACAATGAATTTTCCGCCAGGGAGTGTGATAAACATCATCATAATTGCTACGCCGAGGCTTGCGCCAGAGCTAACTCCCAGAACTGACGGTCCGGCCAAAGGATTGCGAAATAAAGTCTGCATCATCAGGCCGGCGAGACCAAGCGCTGCACCAGCCAAAATTGAAGTTATAATCTGCGGAAGCCTTGTATTCAAAATGATGTTTGTCCAACTTACATTTTCGATATCGCCACCGGAAAGTACCTTAATAATCTGAGAAAACGGTATAAAAACCGAGCCCCAGGCAATGTTGAGTACAAAAAAAACTGCAATCAAAATCAAAATGCCAAAAAGTTTTATAACAGCATTTTTTTTATGCTCGACATAAATAGTTGTGGCACTCTTCATTTAATCAACTCGTAATAAGTGTTTTGATAATCCGGCAAAAGTTCGGGGTGAAAAATTTTAATCAGATCGGCAAGAATAATTTGTGGTTCCAATAAACCCTTCTGATAAAAAGGCTTATTTAATGTATTACAAACCAGCACTTTATTTTCTTTGTAAGCTTTGAAATCAGTGTACCTTAAATCTTCGTTTCGCAACGATTCCAAAGTAAAATCATCGTTTGAATACACCAGAAACCGCCAGAAATCAGCGTCAATGCCCATGGCGTAAACCGATTCAAAATCAAGGGTATGGCTGCCTGTTTCAGGATTATTTTCGTAAATGTATCGTGCGCCCGCATCATGAAAAAACTGCGCTACAAAACTTTTACCTCCGGGCAAATCCCAAAACCCGCCGTATTGTTTTCCAGAAAGTACTGTAGGCCGGTATTTTACATTTTCGGTCAGGATTTTCAAATTGTTGTAAGCCGTTTTTATCGAATCAAAAATCAGGTTTGCTTCATTTTCTTTCTTAAAAAAAACGCCCATAAATTTTATCCATTCAGCCTGACCAAGAGGTGTTGTTTCGAGGTAATCGCCGTTTGGAACTACGTTCATACCGGCGTTTATCAGAGGTTCAAAACCCTGCCCGGCCTGAGGCGAAACCATCACAATTTCTGGATGAAGCGCAATAAGCTGCTCTAATTTAAAATGGTCGCTGATCCCGATTTCCTTGATGGCTCCTGATTTTACAAGGTTTTGAAATTCTTGCGAAACCACAAAACCGGCACTCAAAACTCCGGTTATTTTAGAAAGCAAACCCAAAGCATCGGCAAATGAAAGGTGCGTGGCCGAAAGGCAAACCATACTTTTAACGGGAGTTTTAATAATGGTGCCGTCTTCAGGAACATATTCATAATCAGTGCTTTCATCAAAAAGATAAAACTTTTTAGCAGCTTGAAGCGAATCCCACGGAAGAAATATCTCAACCATAATAATTTTCCCACTTTCACTGATTTTGAATCCTTTGGCAAATTCCGGTGACGATGCGGAAATTCTGAAATTAAATTTGGAACCATCAACCTTCGGCTGCTTTTGCCCCGAACAGGCAAAAAACAAAAGGTCTATAATTAGAAAAAATATTAGAAAGGATTTTTGATTTTGCATCTCAGAAGTTAATCAAAAAGTGTTTCGTCGCGTTCGAGCAATAGTACCGAATGTTGCGGCACGATGAAGTATTTTTCGCCATTGTAGATAATTTCGACCGCACCTTTTTGCATAAAAATGGCCAGGTCGCCCTCCCGTGCCTGCAAAGGAATGTATCTTGTTTTATCGTCGTTATTTTTCCAGGCTTCTTCGACATCATCGCCAGGACTGGGAATTGGGTATCCCGGGCCGGTTTTAACGATGTAGCCGCTTTGAACTTCTTCTTTTTCGGTGTAGCCCAGAGGCAGGTACAAACCGCCTCTCGACTTGTTTGCCTGGTTTTTTGGCTTTATCAGGACACGGTCGCCAACGACGATTAACTTATTGATATTCGGTTCATTATTTTTCATTAAAATTTTCGGTTTGCTTTAAAACCGCAAAATTAACAAAATGAAACTACTTATCCTTTCGTTTGTTGATGCACTTTGAAGTTGATTTTTAATAATACTTTTGTAATCTAAACTTAAATTGAAGTAAAATGGGCTTTTTTAAAACAGCAAAACCAAAGCAATTTGCCTATAGGCCAAGATATTACGATGAAAAGAAAGAGGAGCTTGAAAAGAGAAAAAAGGATTTGGAAAAATCAGGCGCGGGCGATACCGCTCAATTGAGAATGGAGATCCGGCGCCGCTGGCGATTCGTTGACAGGAAGGTTAGCACACGTTCCAAACAGATTAAATTTCTGTTTTACATCCTGCTTTTGGCTGTTCTGGCTTTCTACATATTTTTTGTTTAAATTTTAAAGGAAGTCAAATCATAAAATGCCGGATATAATTCATTTGCTTCCCGATTCGGTTGCAAACCAGATAGCTGCAGGTGAGGTTATTCAACGACCTGCATCTGCTTTAAAAGAATTAATGGAAAATTCGATTGATTCGGGGGCTAATCAAATTGATGTTATAATTAAAGATGCAGGCAAAACTCTTCTGCAAGTCACCGACAACGGCAGTGGAATGTCGGAAACAGATGCCAGGCTTTCGTTTGAGCGGCACGCCACCTCCAAAATAAACAAGGTTGATGATTTGTTCGAAATACGGACTATGGGCTTTCGTGGCGAAGCATTAGCTTCGATTGCCGCCATTGCCCAGGTCGAAATGAGGTCTAAAAAAGCGGATCAGGAATTGGGCACCTGCATCTTCAATGAAGGCTCACAGGTTAAAAGCCAGGAAGCCTGCCAATGCCCGGCCGGAACGACAATTATGGTAAAAAACCTTTTTTATAATGTTCCTGCCCGCCGAAAATTCCTAAAAGCAAATACCATCGAAATCAGGCATATTATTGACGAATTTCAACGGGTTGCTCTTGCCCGTCCCGACCTGAATTTCAGTCTTTTTCATGACCGGAAACCAGTATTTCAACTTAAAGCATCAAACCTCAAACAACGGATTATTTCCATTTTTGGAAGTCAGTTTAACCAAAGATTGGTTCAGGTTGAGCAAAAAATGGATATTCTTTCGATGTCCGGGTTTATCGGAAAACCTGAATTTGCGAAGAAAACCCGCGGCGAACAATTCTTTTTTGTCAATCAGCGGTTTATGAAACATCCATACCTAAACCACGCTATTGACAGTGCTTTTGATGAATTAATGCCCGAAAAATCGTTCCCTTCCTATTTCATTTTCATCGAAATTGACCCCAAAGAAATTGACATCAACATTCATCCTACAAAAACCGAAATCAAATTTCAGGATGAAAAAATGATTTATTCTATTCTGAGATCAGCTGTAAAGCAAGCACTTGGCAAGTTTAGCATTACACCTTCGATGAATTTTGAGGTCGAACCAACTTTTGATTTCAGGCAACCACCCAAAGACCAGCCAATCCATCAGCCACAAATCAGGATAAACCCCGACTATAACCCATTTGAAAGGCAACAGGGAAATCAAACAGACCGAAACAAGAGTAATCTCGAAAACTGGGAAAAGCTTTTTCCTGAACGAAATAACAGATTTTCCCAAAACCCACCTACAAAGCCTGAATTTGAAAACGTTTCATCGCAAACTGAGGCAGGTTTTACCGAAAATTTAAGCACCGAAAATAATTTTTACCAGCTCCATCGCAAGTTTATCCTGTCGCAGATAAAATCGGGTTTGATGGTGATTGATCAGCAAAAAGCACACGAACGTATTCTTTATGAGCGATATATCGAATTGATGGGAGCCGGAAATTCGTTGTCGCAGCAGGAATTGTTTCCGATAAAACTAAGCCTCTCCCCTGCCGACGCTGCCCTGTTGAATGAAGTTTGTGAAGAACTTAATCTTTTGGGCTTCAGCATTAAACCCGACGAAAAAAAGTCGTTTCAGTTTGTTATTGATGGCACACCGGCAGGTATGAAACAAACAAATATCGAAGATCTCATCGAAGGCATCCTCGAAGCCTACAAAACAAACCAGGTTTCGTACGATTTGGATAAAAGCGTTAATTTAGCCCGCTCGATGGCTAAGAATTTGGCCATAAAAGCAGGTAAAGTGCTGCAAAACATCGAGATGCGGACAATTATTGATGAGCTTTTTGCCTGTAAAATACCTGAAATTTCGCTAGATGGTGAATCAATTGTTAATATCATCACAATCAGCGAATTAACGAGTAGGTTTAGTAGAAAATAGTTAAGTTTAAAATTTGAATTACGAATAGAAAACCAAATTTAGAGAATGAGTTACGAACAGTACCGACCCCAGGGTTTTTCGTTTTT
>CAIYZW010000276.1 GCA_903930725.1 uncultured Bacteroidota bacterium | reverse complement strand
AGCCTTGAAATAAGTCCCCGACCAACCCGTGAAACCATCGCTGGTTGGATAGATATAGTATTTTCCGGTTTTTTCGGCGTACAAAATGTCTGGGTCGGCATAATAACCAGCCAACACCGGATTGTGATTTTTGACTACTTCTGCCGAATAGGTTTCGGTTTTGTCACCAATCTTCACATTGTATTTTACCCCGCCATTTACGAAGTTTACAGGTTTTTTGTTGGGAAGAATTTTCACTCCTCTAAATGTATTGAAACTTGGGTCGAACGATTTTAAATCCGTAGACGGCAAAACAGGAAAAGTAACCTTCTTGGCCGCGTTATCCACCACGATATTAATTTTTTTCAACCCGTTAGCTTGTGCCGTTTCCAACACATCGGCTGCGGTCAACCATTTAGCCTGAAGTCTGTCGGCCTCGTTGGCGGTAATGGGCAACACGGTTCCGTGGCGTGGGTGAAAATTCATGGATACGTCATTATCAATCACCTTGAAATGCTCAAGATCCTGGCTTTTGGTGAATTGATATCGGCCGCTGGTGTACATGTCGTACATCAACACCCAATCGTTAGAGTTGTTGAGTTTGAAAACTCCCGCACCTTCCACAGGGCTGGTGGTTTGCTGCATTACACCTGGTATAGTTTTCCATTCGCCGGTAAGTTTGTCGGCAACAGCTTTTCTGATTCCTTTTTCCGTTCCCTCGGTTTTGTAAAACATGTGATATTGACCAAATACATTTACAATGTCGCCATCAATGCAAGCCGATTTGTCGGGGTTGAAAAACAATTGTTTTGGAGCAGTTTCCAGAGCCGTAAAGTCTTTGTTGGCGTAGCAATAATAAATCTTGTCGTATTCGCCCGCACCCGTTTTCAACATTGAAAAATAAACCATGTATTTACCAACCGATGGATCGTAAATGGTTTGTGGCGCCCAAACTCTAAGCACATCACCAAATTCGTTGGGGAAAGCAGTAGGGATATTTATGGCGGTGGAAGTCCAATCGACCAAATTGGTGGATTTCAACAATATCATGCCGCGGTTTGAGTCCCAACCTTTGGCAGAAATCATGTCGGTAACCACCATGTAAAAGGTTTTTCCATCTTCAGCACGCAGGATATGCGGATCGCGCACGCCACCAGTGAGACTGATTTTGGCCGAACTAACGACAGGTTTGTCCTGATTCAACGCTTTGAAGTTATAGCCATCATCGCTCAATGCGAATCGGATTTGCTCCTCGTCTTTGCTGTTGCCAGTGAAATAGACAAACAGATAGGCACTGTATTTATCGGTTTTATTACTAACGTTTTTCGCTTTTGGTTTTTTGGAATCTTGTTTTTGCGGTGCAGCATGTGCTGTTGCGAACAAACATAGCACAAGGCCAAAAGCAACCAGGGTTTTTCTTGATAAATGAGACAACAAACGGTTTGTTTTCATGTTCAATGACATTGTTTTAAAAATTTGAATTTAATAATTAAGTAACAGGAACAATATAATGTCGTATTATCT
>CAIYZW010000275.1 GCA_903930725.1 uncultured Bacteroidota bacterium | reverse complement strand
CCATGTCGCGTTCATTTTGTCCCAGAACCATTTTGGCAATCATCATATCCGAAGTAATTTCAAATGGAGTGTCTTCGGTGCGGTTCATCGGTTTATTGTCGAAAAGACCAAGCCATTCGATGGCATCCAAAGCATAACTTGTGGCTGGAATTCCGAGGAAAGCAGCAGCTTTTTCCCTGATATTTGTCGAATCGGCAGCACCGATCATCATCGCGATAAAATCAGCGTATGTTTTGCCTGTGAAATCGTATTTATCGTTCGAGATCAGTTTCAGGCGTTTCATGGTATCGAGGGTTTCGCACCATCCTTTATATCTGAACGTGCCGCGGAACATGGTTTTTGTTTCGGGAATGTTGTAAAGTTCGATGTAAGGTAACGAATCCCGGTTCGGGTAAACTTCGAGCAGACCAACTTTTGGAAATTCGACAGCAAAAGGATTTTTAAACAAATCGATGGTTTCGAGGGAGGTAACTTTTCCTTGTTTCAGGAATTGTCCGTCGTTGTTGCCGGCCATTACCACACCTTTCGGGCTCCACGAAAACTTGTAGTTAAAAGGATTGGTGCAGGCTTCGGGGGCTGGCAGGGCGCCGCAGAGCGAGTAAAATTCCTCGATCAGTCCGCCACGGTTGTGCACGTTATCAATAATACGCATGGCCGACATGTGGTCAATGCCCGGGTCGAGGCCAAGTTCGTTCAGAATAATGATGTCGGCACTTTTGGCTTCGGCATCCAATGCCTGCATGGCGGGCTTTACATACGAAGTTGTTACCATGTTTTTGCGGTGTCCGATGCACTTTTTCGCTACCATCACGTGGTGTGCGTAAGGCAGCAAACTTACCGTGAGGTCGTGATCTTTAACCAGTTTGTCGAGGGTTGCCTCATCTTCAACTGTCCAAGCCAGGGCTACGCCATTTTTATGACCGGCAATCATGGCATCAGCTTTTGATTTGGTGCGGGTAGCAACAGTAACGCCGTAACCGTGATCCAAAAGATAATTAACGATCGGTTTTACGACCATCCCAGCTCCGAGAATCAATACTTTTTTCATTTGTAATGATGTTTAAATTAGTAATTCAGAAAATCTTCGGTTTCTATTTTTTCTTCGATAAATTTAATTCCATAATTTTCGAGTTCATCGAGCACAGGCTCATAAATCTCTTTAACGGTGGGAATCTGAACACCAGTGAGTTTAATCTTACCGGTAAGAATAAGTTTTGTTGCGATTGCCGCCGGAAGCCCGACAGTCTTAGACATGGCTGTGTGTACCGGGTCGTCGCCTTCGACAACCATCGAGGAGAGAATTTTTTCTTTAACGCCATTCTCTTCAAAACCAAACTGGTGCTGCATTACAATCATGTCGCGGTCGTCGGTTTCGAATTTCCATTTTTCTTCCAGGAGTTTTTGAAGTATCTGCGCCGGCGTTGCATTTTTGAGTTCAATTTTCTTTTTGGGATCGAATAACCCAAGCCAGCGTAAACGATACATCACCGCCGAATCTTCATCAATTCCGGCGTAAGCGGCAAGATTTTGCTCGACAGTTTTTTTAGGATGAAAACGTAAAAATGTCTCGATAAAATCGCGGTAGCTCATGTTTTCGGAATCCTCGAGGGTGTAGGTGTCATCGGTGGCTCCTAATTGCACGAGCACATTCCATGTCCTGGAATATCCCGGACGGCGTAACGTTCCACGAACCATCGTCGGGATGTCGTCGAGACCATAAATGGAGCGGTATTTTAACGAATCGCGGTTGAGATAAGCTTCAAATTCGCCGTAATCGAGCACGTTGATGCGTTGAGTACGGCTAAAAAGCTTGTGGTACGGGATGTATTTGTACATGCCATTGATAATAATCTGTGCGGTTCCCTGTCCGGCAAGAACGACATTTCGCGGCGCCCAGGTAAATTTGTAATTCCATGGGTTGTTGTCGTGCTTTGGCGCAACCAGGCCGCCGGTAAACGACCTGAAAGCCGTGAGTTTTCCGCCAAAACCTTTTATTTCGTCAATTACACGCATTGCCGACATGTGGTCAATGCCGGGATCAACGCCGATTTCGTTCAATAAAATAACTCCTGCTTTGCGGGCTTCCTCGTCAAGATTTTTTATTTCTTTTGAAACATAAGAAGCCGTAACCATGGGTTTGCCTTGCTTTACGCAATCCTCGGCGATGAGATAATGCATGCTGGCCGGCAACAGCGAAATTACGAGGTCGGCTTTGCCGATTTCTTCCCAGCATTGGTTTTTGTCGAAAGCATCGAACTGGATTGATGATCCGTTGGGATGCCCGTCAACTTTACGCATGGCAAGGTCCGGATCGAGGTCGCCGATGGTAATTTTCCAATCAAACTGAGTGGAATTATCCAATAAATATTTTATCAGGGTTGACGCCGATAAACCGGCACCTATTACTAAAATTTTCTTCATCAAAGTTCTGTTTTGTCAAAATCCAGGATTAAAAATTACCTAAACCTTTATTTCCAAGACCTCACAGGTTTTTTGCCACAGGCATCCCTTTGGGAAAAACCTGGTAGGTCTTTATTTCAAAAATTCAGCAATGTATTTAAAATCGGGTGTAAACTCACCGTTGTGAAGTATCATTGCCCGTTTGATTTCGGCAGGCAGCTCAATGCTTTCGAACGGTTTTGAATAATCAGCTTTTGCAATGGCAGGCACAAATTCAAAAAGCGCCTCGCCAAATCCGAGCGACGATTCACGCGGCAATTCGCTGGGCAAAATATCAACAGCCATCACCAAAATCCCGTGGCCTTTAAAACCCATTGTGGGTTTGCGAAGTTCCGGGTCATAAACAAAAACCGGGTCTTCGATTTTCGTGCCCTTGTGCATAAATTCCACCGAACCATCGGGGTCGCAGGTGACATCGCCGATAACTTTGAGTTTTGGCTCGTCATTTTTGTAAAGATCAGCAATGTAATCTTTGGTTAAGATGCGGGGATATTTCAGATCCCAGTACATGCAATTCATCAGAATAGTGAGATGTGGCGGGAATTTTTCGAATTGATTTTTGTACTTTTCGGGATGTTTATAATAATCCTGAAGTTCAAATTTCTGGGTTGGATCAATCGGTTCGGAGAGGTCTTCTTCTTTAAACACAATTTTGTAAACCACCTTATTTGAATAATTGCCTGATTCTTTTAAAACCAGCAACTTTTCGGGCGAAATCTCGAGTGTGGGAAGCAAATCGGCGATGTGCTGCGCGCCCCTGCTCACATTGCCATAGCCCGTAAAGCCGATGGTAAAAGGTGCGAATTCGTCGGGAAGGCCAATATTCATGATAAATTCACCGATTTCAATAAGTTCTTTTTCGACTTCGGCAAGCGAATGATATTTTTGAGCCTGACGCAAATTATAAAAAGGATTTGCGATGCCCTGCTCTTTTAAACGCTGCCCCAACGACCAAAACGAATTGATCATCCCGGCCAGACCGGCAAACCTGCCAAAAAAGATAAGCCTTCGGCCTTTGTCGTCGGCAATTTTTTCGTAATCAATCAGGTTACATTTTTTTGCCATCATCTGCCGCAGCATGGGCATATTGTAAGGTTGGCCTTTGATAACGTGCGAAAAGAAAACATAGGTTTTGCCTTCTTCAAAAAAAGTATTTGGCATTTCCTTAACGCCAAAAATCACAGGACATTCGGTCAGGCTATCGGTGATTATTGCACCGGCATCTCTGAATTCGTTTTCGGTAAAAACCCTTTTTGGTGAATTTTCGACATAGACCTGAATTCCGTGTTCGGTAAGTTTCTTAACATCAACAGGAGGTATGGCCACGCGGCGCTCCATTAAATATTTGTCCTCGTGCCTTATCCCGATTTTATAGCTCATAAATTTAGATTTTATTAGTGAAATATTGCTTTTTAGTTTGTTTCGATTTGTTGAGGCTTTTGGCAAACCAGGAAGTTTTGTCTGGTTGGACATGAAGATTTGGTTATAAACCTGCTTTTCGTAATTTTATTAAAATGATTTGTACAATGGAATTTCTTTAACAATTGAACTCACCTGGCTTTGCTTAGCCTGCAAAAAATTTAAAAGCATCATAAACCAAAAATGCCGGCCATAACATCGCCTTTAAGAGGCCAAGCACGCCAATCCAAAAACTTGTTGCATGCGAAATAAAATAAACCGCAGCGCCAACGAAACCTAATCCATAAACCGCACCGGCAGGCGCATTACCTTGAATTTCCTTTTTCATTTTTTCTCTTTTCTTAAACTAAAAATTACGGTGAAATTAATTTTCAAAAGGGATTGGTGAAGACTGATAATCTTTGATTCTCCCAATAAAAACCATTAAACCACCAAAAAATCAAGGGCGCAAACTTACAAAATTTGAACATCAAAAATGTGGTTCTGTTAATTAAAAAACAGTTTAAATTGCTGTAATTGCTCATAAAAAACGGTCTAAGGTATTCGGCTTGGGCAATGATTGGCTGGTTTGCACGAAAAAAAATCCCGGCCTAACAAAAGACCAGGATCTGATTATTAATAAAACCTCGAACGATTAATATTTTACAACCTTTTCGGTTTTTGTAAAGTCGTTGGTTTCGATGGTTATCCAATAAATTCCGGTTGGAAGGTCGGTAATATCGAATTCCAGTGAACCATCGGCCAAAGTTTTTGGGAAGCTTTTGAGTTGCATCCCGTTTGAGTTTAAAACTGAGATTTTTTGAGGGTTTTCAATTCCGGAAATCCGAAAAATTCCAGTGGTTGGATTTGGGAAGACCGTTATTTCGGTGTTTGATTCATTCGGCCCAGTCGAATTAATGACCAGGGATTTAACCGCCGAAAGTCCATTTTGGGCAAACAGACCATTAAAATTGGGTAAAGATGAATCCCAGCCGGTTTTCACAATAGATTGATTGCCAGTTCCGGGGCTAAAGATTTTTAACTGAATGACATCGCCTTCAACAAAACCGTCGGTTTCGGTGGTTGTTGGATCATCTGCGAAAGCGGTAACCGAAAATGCTTTTTTAGCACCAAAATCCGGCACCGAAAGCTGAGTAACTCCCACACATTGCCCGTTGGCAAAAACGCCTATTATGTCTTCTGTGTTCAGTTCATTTACTGCCTCGTCCGTGAAAACTATTAAATGGCTTACCGGCGTTGATTTTACAACAGGCCAGAGCGAATTTTCGGGATTGAACAATTCCGGACTGATTTCGACAGATTTGCCACCGGTACAATCAGGAAAAGTCAAGGTAAGTTCGCTGCTACATTTTATAAAATAGCCCTTGCCAGGTAAAAGATTTCCGATTGAATTTATCCCGAATTGCGGCCAGAAAACACCATTTGTCGCAATGCCTTTTATGATTTCGATGCCCGGATGGCCATTCGTCAGGTCTTCGACAGAAACCGGGCATTTGCGCAAGACCGGCAAATAATTCCAGCCCTGGTTCAATAGTAAGGAAAAATCCTTAAAGGGTTTCCCTGAAATTTGTAAGACTGAGGCCTCATTTACCTTGATTTCGAACGCTTCCTTTTCGTACCAAAGGCCAAGCGTATTGATATTTTGAGAAGGCCAGTAAAAACCTGAATAATTTTTTGCAATCACCAGGTTATCAGAAAGCTGGCTGAAGATACCTGAAGCCGAAACGTTGACTGGTGAAAGGTATGAAGAAATTCCGCTCCAGCCAGCAATAAGGTCAATTATCTGGTATTGAGTTAACGTGGGTTGGTTAAAACCCTGTGTAAGGATGGTATTCCCTCCATCGAGTGTGGTGATGCAGGCTTCTCCAACCGTCCATTCGAGACTTAGGGCGCCATTTACCGCTGATGTACCAGCATTAGCCACAACAAACGATGAAAGTGATTGGGCTTTAATCTGGAAATTTGTAAGCAATAAGAGAATAGTTGCGATAATTCTACAAGAAAATTTTATTGTTTTCATGTTCTGTTAAGATTTGATGCTAAATTTCTGAAATGTGGGTAGTTTACTTTTTATTCCCTGATTCGAGTTCGGTGATTCTGGATTCCATTTTTTTGATCATTTCGATCAGTGTCTGATTTGATTTTTTAAGTTGATCAATCATTTCCTGCTGTTCCTGCACTGCTTTTACAAGCGGCACGGTAAATTCAGCATATCGGATTCCATAAAAATCATTTTCATTTTTCGGCGCATCAACACCGCTAAAATCATAACCGCTTTCGATTGCAGCTTTTTCGACTTCCTGAGCAAGGAAACCCGTATAATTAATTTTTGATTTTTCATTTCTCGCCGCAAGATCATCTTCGGAAGGAACGCCTTTGACAAGACTTCCATTAGAATCCATTTTCTGATCTTCACCCAGTTCAAGCGAAATTTTGTGTACATCGAGATTGTAGGTTACCGGGCGAAGTTTCATTATGAAATCCAATCCTTTAACGTTTTCCCTGACATTCTTTTTGACCCGCTCATCCGAAATGAGTGTCCAGTTAACCTGACCGCCAATGCTGGTTATCCCGGTGTTCCCAATCCTAACCTGGTTGCTTGCAGTTGGATGCGTATTATAACCCAAACCCATACAATTTGAAAATCCATTGGCACTTGGGTAGGCTGAAACACCCACAAATGTTCCTGTATTAAAATTCATCGCACCGCCTGCATTCGAGCCAATAGCCGTATTAGAGTATTGGCTGGTTATCGAGCTTAATGCCATATCACCAACAGCGGTATTTTCACCACCGGTAGTATTGCTATAGAGTGCTTTTATTCCAATTGCGGTGTTTCCAATTCCGGTGGTATTAAAATACAACGACATGCTGCCGGTTGAAGTATTAAAATCTCCAGAAGTATTTGAAAACATGGCTGTTTTGCCCAATGCTGTGTTGTGATCACCAAAAGTATTATTATAAAGTGCCATATAGCCATCTGCAACATTATAACTTCCGGAAGTATTTGCAGTTAGAGCCGAGGATCCCGTTGCCGAATTTTGGCTTCCCTGGGTGTTGAGGTACAACGCATTGTGACCATTTGCAGTGTTATCAGTGCCAACTGTATTACTCCAGAGAGATGATGTACCGATAGCTGTATTATAATTTCCGAAGGTGTTTTTTTGAAGACTTCCAGCCCCAACTGCCGTATTTTCGGCACCAAAAGTATTTGATGAAAGGCTGTTAGCCCCGACGGCTGTATTTACACTACCGGTTGTATTTGATAAAAGACTATGATAGCCAAATGCTGAATTGTTTTGTCCTGAGCTATTTGTGTAAAGACTGTAACTACCTGAAGCTGTATTGTATATCCCGTCAACATTGGAATAAAGCGCTGATGAACCTACGGCAGTATTGAATTCACCATTTTCGTTTGAATGGAGTGCGCTTTGACCAAAAGCTGTATTTTCGCTTCCATTAACATTTGAATACAATGCCTGGAATCCCTGAGCGGTATTTTTGTTTCCGGTCATGTTATTATTGAGTGCCTCGGCCCCATCGGCAGAATTATCATCACCTGTAGTATTTTTTAGTAATGCATGATATCCGTTTGCGGTATTCTTTTCGCCTTCGGTGTTGAAAGCAAGGGCTTCGCTACCGGATGCTGTATTATAGAGACCCAAAGTGTTTTCTCTAAGTGCAGAATATCCGGTGGCGGTATTATATTCACCATATTCATTTGAATTAAGTGCCAGGCTCCCAATTGCTGTGTTTCCATTCCCTTCGTCGTTCGAATATAATGCACTTGCCCCAAAAGCAGAATTGTCGTGACCTGCGCTATTGGCGTACATTGCATTACTCCCTACACTGGTATTTTGGCTTCCCATAGTGTTAGTAGAAAGGGAATATGATCCAATAGCGGTATTTTCACTACCAGTTACATTTAAATACATTGCTGCATAGCCCTGAGCCACATTAAAGTTACCGATGGTATTGGAATACATTGCCCATGTACCGTTTGCGGTATTCATACTCCCGGAAGTATTTTTATATAGTGAGTTAACACCAAAGGCTGTATTGTAACTCCCGACAGAATTACTAAACATAGCATAAGCACCAGCCGCAGTATTTGCGGAACCTGTAGTATTGCCAAACATGGAGTAAGTCCCGAATGCAGCATTAACCGATCCGGAGGTATTATTGTACATTACAGCTTTGCCCGATGCAGTGTTTTCGGTACCGGTCGAATTTAAATATAGCGCATCAGAACCGCTGGCGGTGTTGCCGGCCCCTGATGTATTACTGTAAAGTGCAGCGTTTCCGGTTGCAGTATTGTCATTTCCATCAGTATTGGAAGATAATGTATTTATCCCGATACCGGTATTTCTGGCGCCGGTGGTATTCGATAAGAGCGAAAACGTTCCATTTGCAGTATTTCCAAACCCTGTTGTATTATTCTTTAAAGCATGGCTGCCCTGTGCAGTGTTAAAATAGCCCGAAGTATTCGAAAGAAGTGCATTTGCTCCAACTGCCGTATTATCTGTTCCGATGGTATTTGAATACAATGTTGATACACCATTTGCTGTATTAAAACCGCCTGTGGTGTTGGCAAACATCGAATGAAAACCGGTTGCTGTATTTGAATTTCCGGTTGTGTTTGATCTCAGCGCATTTCGGCCGGTGCCGGTATTGTTGTTTCCGGTTGTATTGGAGTAAAGGCTGAAAATTCCAACGCCGGTATTTGAATTACCGGTTGTGTTTGAATAATTGGTATAATAGCCAATGGCAGTGTTTCCTTCGCCCGAAATATTTTTTGCAAGGCTGCTGTTTCCGATGGCCAGATCATAGGAACCTGTCGAATTTGAACTGTAGCTGCCAGAACCAATCGCCAGATTATTGTAACCTGTTGTGTTCGATTTCCCTGCACCATTTCCCAAAAAAATATTGTAAACTCCTCCATCAGCGGATGCTTCATTAATCTGACCTGCATTTTTGCCAATAAAAACATTGGAGGTGTCGTCAGAATTGATCCATAGCAAATCTTCACCTGAACTATTTCTGAATTTAAAAAGAGGATTTGAATTGCTTTGTGTGATGTTTGCATCAATTACCAGTTGGGAAACATTTTCGCTGCCTTTCAGATTTAGCTTTCCGGCAGGATAAGTGGTGTTGATGCCAATTTTGGATCCATCATCAAAAATCTGTGAATTGCTTCCTGTATTTATTGACGAAAATTTGACCAGATAATTGTTGGTTCCATTGATATTTGCTGAACCTGCCAGGCCTTGCGGGCCTTCAGGGCCAGCCGGTCCGGGGTTTCCATATAATGCATAAAAAGCATAAGGAACGCTTAATAACTGAGAGGTGCCCATGTTAGTGTAATTTGAACCACCGGTAGGATCAATTTCAATTTGCAGCCAGGGGGAAATAAAGGGCCAGTTGATCATCGAAAATATTTGTCCGGCGGTATTTCCAGTTCCTAAAACAAGCGTAAATAAACCAAACTCATTGGTTGTAACACTTTGGGTTTCCTGGTAAACCAGTGGCCCTGCATAGCCATTCGTCAAAGTAATCCGAAGACTGATGTTCTGGTTACTGAGCGGATTGCCATCTGCATCGCGGGCAACCGCCTGATAATTGATGCCCTGTGGCGCTTGTGCCTGTGCCGGGAATATTGAACTCCATATCAGGAGAACAATCATCGAAAGTTGTGATAGTCTTATCATTTTGAATGGATGTTTTATTGTTTGATTTGATTATTCTTTTTCCATCATCTTGAGCAATTGTTCAATCATCTGTTGCTGCTCATCTATTTTTGTTTGCTGTGCTTCAATTTTGGCATTCAATTCCTGAACAGCCTTTACCAGCGGAACGGTAAATTCGGCATAGCGCAGACCATATTCATCCTTATCATTCTTTGGAGCATCAATTCCGTCAAAATCAAATCCTATCTTTTTTGCAACTTCTTCAACTTCCTGGGCAATAAAACCAGTGCGGGTTATCTTTCCGGCATCTATTATATCTTCACTCCTGCTAAGGCTGTCAGGAATTTGCAGAAATGTATTCCTGGCTTTCAAATCAAAATTATAGGTTACCGGACGAAGCATCAGGACAAACTCCAAACCAGGTACATTTTCCCTGATATTGGTCTTAAATCTTTTATCTGATAATGAAGTCCAGCCAACCTGTCCGCCAATACTTGTTACAGATGCGTTGCCCATGCGAATCTGATTACTCGCTGTAATACTTGCCCATGAGCCAATTGCAGTTGAATTTGAGTAATTCGTTCCATTATAAAATGCATATTCGCCAACAGCAGTATTATAATGGCCTGTCGAATTAAATTGCATGGCTTGTAGTCCGACTGCGGTATTTTGAAGCCCAGTAGTATTTTGTTTAAGCGTCCAAAATCCAAAAGCTGTATTTCCATCACCGGTAGTATTTGATAAAAGAACCTCACCACCAAAAGCAGAATTTACAGCACCAGTAGTATTTGATTTCATTGCCCCTGAACCGGTAACTGTATTCCACCAGCCAATACTATTTGAATTCAATGCATTAGTTCCCGCTGCAGTATTTTCATATCCGGTAGTGTTTGAATTTAAGGCCTTTTTTCCGGTAGCAGTATTATTATAACCTGTTGTATTTGAATTTAATGAATTGAAACCTACTGCTGTGTTATCATTTCCTGTTGTATTTGAATGTAAGGAGTAAGAACCTAAGGCTGTGTTATCATTTCCAGTCGTATTTAAATACATTGCTTCATTGCCAAAAGCTGCATTATTGTTCCCGGTTGTGTTTGCCCTCAAAGAACCACTTCCTGCGGCTGTGTTCTGAATACCTGTCGAGCTTAATAACAATGCTTCATTACCCAAAGCTGTATTATTGTTCCCGGTTGTGTTGTATTTTAAGGATCCATTTCCGGTAGCCGTATTTTGAAAACCATAAGTATTTGCGTTTAATGTTTCAAATCCATTGGCTGTGTTACGATAGCCTGTGGTGTTGGCATAAAGAGCCTGGCTTCCTGAGGCTGTATTGTAATTTCCGGATGTATTTGAATATAGCGCCTGGTACCCAATCGCAGAGTTTTGTTGTCCGGTGGTATTTTGCCTTAAAGAATTCACCCCTATAGCTGCATTAAAAAAACCAGTTGTATTTGAATAAAGCGAACTGGTTCCATTTGCAGTATTCTGCCAGCCGGTTGTGTTTGAATACAATGCAAAATGTCCATTGGCGGTATTATACCAACCCGACGTATTTGAAGAAAGCGCATAATAGCCATTGGCGGTATTGTTGCAACCAGTCAGGTTTTGCATGAGCGAATTTGCACCAGTTGCCGTGTTTGAATAACCGGATGTATTGGAAACCAATGCTTTATAACCAAGTGCTGAATTATTGATTCCGATTGTATTATTTGCGAGTGCGGCAGAACCATTCGCTGTATTAAAATTTCCCAAGGTATTCGACATAAGGCTCTCTGAGCCGGTAGCCGTATTTGATTCTCCGGAAATGTTTGCCCCTAAAGAAT
>CAIYZW010000274.1 GCA_903930725.1 uncultured Bacteroidota bacterium | reverse complement strand
ATTATGGGCAGTACTTCCGACCTTCCGGTGATGGAAGGTGCTGCCAAGGTGTTGAACGAACTAAAGGTTCCTTTCGAAATGCACGCATTGTCGGCACACCGCACCCCCGAAAAGGTGGAGGAATTCGCTAAAACGGCCAGTTCACGTGGCATTCGGGTGATAATTGCAGGCGCAGGCATGGCGGCACATTTGCCAGGAGTAATCGCCGCAATGACGCATATTCCGGTAATTGGTGTTCCCATCAAATCGTCGCTCGATGGTATGGATGCATTGCTGGCCATCGTACAGATGCCTCCCGGAATTCCTGTGGCAACAGTAGCTATCAACGGTGCTCAAAATGCCGGTATACTTGCAGCCCAAATTCTTTCGGTGGCTGATGAAGAGCTGAACAACCGCGTTATCAATTTTAAAGGAAATCTTAAAACCAAGATTTTGAAAGCCAACGATGAGTTATCAAAAATCAGTTTTGAATACAAAGTTTAGCTGTAGTTCGTTTAAGTACACCTGAAATTTCATGAATAGTAATCTTTCCCATCTACAAAAAAATACAAAATGTTTGTAAAAGAAGAAACAGCGCTTAAAGTTGCCCAATCACTCTTAAAAATCAAAGCTATAAAATTGAGCCTGAAAACCCCGTTTACATGGGCTTCGGGCTGGAAATCGCCGATTTATTGCGACAACCGCATCACTTTATCGTATCCATCAATCCGAACCTACATCAGGCAGCAGTTTGTAAATTTAATTCAGGACGAATTTGGTGACATTGACCTTATTGCCGGGGTTGCCACAGGCGGCATTGCCCATGGTGTGCTTGTTGCGCAGGATCTTGGGTTGCCTTTTGCTTATGTGCGGAGTTCGGCAAAGGAACATGGCCTTTCAAAAAGCATCGAAGGTGTGGTCGAATCGGGCCAATCGGTTATTGTAATCGAAGATCTGATCTCGACAGGGGAAAGTAGTCTGAAAGCGGTAAATGCTTTAAAAGATGCAGGCGCCAACGTAAAAGGTCTGATGGCGATTTTTACTTACGGTTTTGATGTTGCCGGTGATAAGTTCAAAGAAGCGGCTTGTCCGGCATACGCGTTATCAAATTATCAATACCTTTTGCAACAAGCTTTGATTGATAACTTTATTAGAGAAACCGATCTGGAAGTTTTAAATGAATGGCGAAAGAATCCTTCGGAATGGCCAAAAAATTAAGCTAAAACTATGATAAGTTTTTTAAGTACTCCTGCCGAAATTGGTGTAAACCCCGATAATTTGCTTATGTTTTTTAGCGACATGAACAATTTCAGGCACATCATGCCCGAGCAGATCGAAGATTGGCAATCTGATGAATTGTCGTGTTCGTTTTTCATTAAAAACCTTGGGAAGCTGGGAATGAAAAAGAATCATATTGAAGACGGGCAGAAATTGCATTTTATCTCTTCCGAAACATCGAAAGTAAAGTTTACGTTGGTTTTTCATTTCAAAAACGTCAGTGAATCAAGCCATCAGGTTAGTTTTGAGATTTTATCCGAAATGAATTCATTTGTTGAAATGATGGCAAAACGGCCATTAACAAACTTTGTTAACATTCTTACCACCAACTTAAAACAACACTTTAATGCGTGAATCAATAAATGCACAGGATGAAAAATGTGTATCTTATGATTTTTTAAGTAAAGTGAATTGTTTTTAATGCTGAATCAGGTTGTTATGATATTTTTAATACTAATTTTACTCGTCGAAACTTTTAATTTTTTTCAATAAATAATTACCAAAAAGCGTGAAGATTATTTCATTTCTGTTGTACCCGATTGCTCTGCTTTACGGAATGATAAATTTCCTCCGTAATAAATGCTACGATTGGGGCATTTTAAGAAAAACATCATTTAATTTTCCGGTTATTTCCGTTGGAAATTTATCAATGGGTGGCTCCGGCAAAACCCCACATGTCGAATATTTGGTGCGCCTGCTTAAAAATACCTTCAAACTGGCTACACTTAGCCGTGGGTATGGCCGCAACACCAGGGGGTTTTTGATTGCTTCATCAAAATCACATTCTAAAGAAATTGGAGATGAGCCGGTTCAGTTTAAGCAAAAATTTCCTGATTTACTTGTTGCTGTTGACGAAAGAAGGGTTCATGGCATACGACAGCTTAAAAACAAACATCCCGAAATTGAAGTAGTTGTTCTGGATGATGCATTTCAACACCGTGCATTGAAGCCCGGACTTAATATTTTGCTTACCGATTTTCATAACCTCTATCCCGAAGATTATCCTTTTCCTACCGGCCAGTTGCGCGAATTCAGGAATGGGTCAAAAAGGGCTGATATTATTGTAGTAACCAAAACGCCATCAATACTTTCCCCTATTACCGTCAGGCGAATTCAGGACTTGATTAAGCCTAAACCACATCAAAAACTCTATTTTTCATACATCAAATATGGCCCTATAACGCTGATGCCAGGCAGCAAAGCCCCCGAAGTACCCGATAAATACAATACCGTTTTAATGTTTGCAGGAATAGCGAATATTTATCCGTTGGAAGAACATGTAAGAGGACTTACCAACCATCTGGAAATTCTTCAGTTTAACGATCATCACAATTATTCCTCAAAAGACCTTGAAAAAATAAGAGAGAAATTTGAAACTATTTACACCCGAAATAAAATAATTATCACCACCGAAAAAGACGCCATGCGTCTGAGCCTTCCTGAAGTTCCGGAATTTATAAGCGATCTGCCGATTTACTACATTCCAATCGAAATAAAACTTCACAGGGATTACAGGAAGGATTTTAATGATCAAATAATAAACTATGTTACAGAAAATTCATCAAACAGTAGAATTCATTCAAAGCCAGACTAAAATTAAACCTGAAGTTGGCATTGTGCTTGGGACGGGATTGGGAAATTTTGCCAACGAAATTAAAATTACCGAAACAATTCCTTATTCCGAAATTCCTAATTTTCCGGTTTCGACAGTAAAAGGCCATTTTGGACAATTGATATTTGGGTTTATTGGAAACAAACCCGTTGTAGCTATGCAAGGCAGGTTTCATTTTTATGAAGGCTACACAATGGAAGAAGTTACTTTTCCAATTCGTGTAATGAAGTTTTTGGGCATCAAAACCCTTATTCTTTCGAATGCCAGCGGCGGAACCAACCCAAACTTCAGCGTGGGCGACATAATGATTATTGAAGATCACATCAATCTTACCAACAATAATCCATTGATTGGAAAGAATGACGAAAATCTTGGCCCCCGTTTTCCGGATATGAGCGAGATTTACAACAAAAAACTCATAAACATGGCCATCGAAATTGCCAAAAAACATGGCCTCGAATACCAGATTGGTGTTTATGCCGCGGTTACGGGACCCAATTACGAAACTCCTGCCGAGTATCGTTATATCCGTAAAATTGGTGCCGATGCGGTGGGAATGTCAACTGTTCCGGAGGCCATTGTTGCCCGTCACATGGGGCTTTCGTGTTTTGCAGTTTCGGTTATTTCCGATTTGGGTGTTGAAGGAAAAATCGAAAAAATTACCCACGAAGGCGTGATTGATGCAGCAAGTTTGGCCGAACCTCACATGACAAAAATGGTGAAGGAATTGATCGAAACCATCTAATCGGCAGGAAAACTAAAATCCAGGATTTTTAGCCTCCATTTTTCTTTCGTTTCAAATTTTCGGTAAAAAAATTGCCTCATAATCAAACCTGTGCCTACAAGTATTCCGGAGGCTATTATTGTGTTTTTGGCAATAATTGGGCTGTCGTTATTGATGATTCCATTAATCCCGTCAAGCGAAAGATAAAAAAGCCCTCCGGAAATAGCGGCACCCGAAAAAAGTTGCATCAGCGATCGCTCCCTGAAAACCTGGCATATTTCGCGTAATTTTATTTCGTTGTAAGATTCGATAATAATGCTCGAATCTTTGATTTCGGTGATTTTTCCCGAAAAAACGAGGTTATCACGCACGGTTTCTACCTTGATTTTGTCGCCGGTTTTGTATTTGTAGTTTTTTGCCGTTCCTGCTTTTTCGAGCACAAGTAACTTTTGCCCCATTATCTCTATCGAGAACAGGATAGCCAAAGCACCTAAAACAATCCAGAATTTCATATTTATAAAGTTATTATCCGAATGTCGTTGTCGTCAGTTCCAGATTTTCGGTGCACCACTGCTGCCCACTGCCGACTTTTTTACTTATTTCATTTTTGACACTACTGCTGCAATACTTTCGAGTGGCAGAATCTTATCAACAGCATTTAGTTTAATAGCTTCTTTGGGCATCCCAAAAACGATGCACGATTTTTCGTCCTGAGCAATGGTCAATGCGCCGGCTTCTTTCATCTCGAGCAAACCCTGAGCGCCATCGTCGCCCATGCCGGTCATAATTATTCCAACGGCATTCGACCCTGCCGCCATCGCTACCGACCGAAACAAAACATCAACCGATGGCCGGTGTCGGTTAACCAATGCACCTTCGATAACTTCGACATAATAAGTGCTGCCTCTTTTTTTTAATAACATGTGATGGCCGCCAGGTGCGATGAGTACCTGGCCACGTAAAAGACAGTCGCCATTTTTGGCTTCTTTAATGTCGAGGGGCAGCAAACTGTTAAGTCTGTCGGCAAAAGATTTTGTAAAAAGCTCGGGCATGTGCTGAACCACAACAACACCGGGCGAATCGGAATCAAGTCCTTCGAGAAATGTTTTAATTGCTTCGGTACCACCGGTTGAAGCTCCCACAGCAATAATTTTGTCGGTTACCGTAAAAACCTTTTTTACATGAACTTCAGGAATCACTGCATCTGCTGATAATTTTTCGGGTACTGTTGTTTGCGAACCGTTGATTCGCCGGGTCAGTTTTGAGACTGCGGCAGCCTTCACAGCATCAATTATGGTAATTTTAGCCTCTTCAAAAAATTCCTTTGATACGAATTTTGGTTTTGGGATAACCTCAACTGCTCCATTTTCGAGGGCCTTTATAGCTTCGATGGACCCTTTTTGGGTCATGCTCGAGATAATAATTACCGGAATAGGGTGCTGCGCCATGATTTTCTTAAGAAAAGTAAGGCCATCCATTTTCGGCATTTCCACATCGAGTGTGATAACATCAGGAACCTGCTGGTTAATTTTCCTTGCTGCAATGTAAGGATCGCTGGCCGTAGCCATTACTTCGATCATATCATCAGATTCAAGAATAGCAGCAACCGATTGACGCACAACTGCCGAATCGTCAACAATTAAAACCTTTATCTTACTTTTCATGGTCAAACCATTATTAGGATATTTATCAGAATATTGTAATAAACTGACTCATTGTGTTGATATTCATCAACTTATTAATATTAAATTTTTACTTTCACGATTTCAATTACATTGCTTTAGAGCTTCAGCCATTGATGCTGTTACTCCTTTTTTGTAAGGAATAATAAAAATGCCTCGCCGGTTTTAGTGTTAAAAACCACTTTTCGGCCAACCGACCCTCCGGTGTTTGATGCAATAATCTGAATTCCGGACTTTAATAACATGCTTTGGGCAAGTTCGGCATTGCGCAAACCAATATTATAAATAACTGATTGTCCGTTTAACATGCTTGCTCCGCCAAAAACTTTGGCTACCAGGTTTTTGTTCTGACATCCCATTTTTTCCATTTTTTCGATTAATACCTCGATGGCAATGTTGCCGAATTTTGGTGATGCCAAACCCTGACCATTCCAAAGAGGAAGAAGAAAATGGTTCATTCCGCCGAATTTCCATTTAGTGTCCCAAAGACATACCGAAACACACGACCCAAGTAACGTTGAGAGCATGTGAGGCTCTTGTTCCACAGTTAACCCGGCAGGGTAAATATATTTTGTTTTAATGCCTTCCATTATGGTCTAAAAAATTTCACTATCTCCAAACAGAAATTCCTGTCCACCGGTCGAAAAACCCTCAGTTTCCATTCCTTCGGGGGGTTGGGGCAGCGTAACAATGAAAGTGCTGCCTTTTTTGAGTTCACTTTTTACCTCGATGGAACCTTCCAAAAATTCGATATAGGCTTTTACAATAGATAAACCCAGCCCGTTGCCTCTGTTTTCGCTGTAAATATTAGGGTCGAGTTGTTTAAAACGGTCAAAAATATGAGGGATGTTTTCGGGAGCTATGCCTCTGCCAAAATCCTGCACCTCAATAATGAGGTTGTTTTCACTGGTTTTTGCGCGGATAATAACCTTGTACTGTCCTTCGCTCCAGCAAACTGCATTTACCAACAAATTGGAAATTATCATTTTGATTTTTTCCGGATTGGTGCGAAAAGTGAAGGTCGGGTCTTGTGTGGTGAGATGGTTTTCAAAATCGAGGGCCAACTGTCGTTTTGCAGCAAAATCTTTAAAACGTTGAAGCTCAGTTTCGATTAATCCAACAATATCAACATTATAAAACTCATGAAGCAGCTCCCCGGCTTCGATTTCGGCTGATGCAAAAATATTATTGAGCTGCAGATTCAGATTAAATGCTTCATCCGAAATAAATTTTGCCTGATCGCAGATGGTTTTATGAGAAGTGTTATCGCAGGTTGCAATGCTTTGTGACAGGCTAAGTATGGATGAAAGCGGGTTGATAATCTCGTTGCGGATGTTAGACAGAAAATGGGATTTCAATTTTTCCGATTCGACAAGTTTTAGGTTAACGTCCATCAATTGTTCGTTAAGGATTTTGAGTTCGCTGATGTTGCGCTGGTTTTCGATAAACCGTCTTTTCATTTCGGCGAGAATTTCTTCGTCAGTTAACTTTTTCATCTTCAGGAATACTTTTCTAAGATTTTACTTAAACTATCGGCAGTAAAAGGTTTTGAAAGATAATCGTCCATGCCGGCTTCGATACATTTTTCTTTATCACCTTGCATGGCGTTGGCAGTCATGGCGATGATGGGTGTTTTTTCGATAATATGATGATCGTTTTCATATTGCCTGATCATTTTTGTCGAAACAAATCCGTCAATTTCAGGCATCTGAACATCCATTAAAACGACATCGTAAGTATTGGAAATATATTTTTCGTAAGCTATTTTACCATTGTCGGCAACATCCACACGATGTCCCAATTTTTCGAGATGTATGCAGGCAACTTTTTGATTTACAAGATTATCCTCGGCAAGGAGGATCATCAGATTTTCTCTTACATTTACTGTTGCCGAGTCCTTTTTTACGGTAATTGTTTCGAGTGTTTGCAGGTTTGATTTTTTTAAGATAACCGTAAACCAGAAAACAGACCCTTTAAATTGCTCACTATTAACGCCAATTTCACCATCCATCATTTCGACCAGGCTTTTCGAGATTGCCAGCCCAAGCCCGGTTCCACCATGTGTCCGTGTTGTTGAGGCATCAACCTGCGAAAACGATTTAAACAGCTTTTGGATGCCTTCGACCGAAATGCCAATACCAGTATCAATAATCTCAACTTTAATCTTTTCGGATGTTTTTGTCATAGTTAGTAAACTGGCCTTCACTTCGATACCACCATTTTGGGTAAATTTAATGGCATTCGAAATCAGGTTAAGAATCACCTGGCGCAGCCTTGTTGGATCGCCGTTTACAATCTTGGGTATCTCCTTATCAATCCGAAATTTTAAATATATTCCTTTTTCGATACATTTAAATTCGATTGATTTTATAGTGTCTTCGAGAAGTTCATGAATGTCGAAATCAATATGCTCGATTGAAACACGACCGGCTTCAAGTTTCGAAAAATCGAGAATATCGTTTATCAGGTTTAGGAGCGAACTGGCCGATGACCGGACAATCCTAACGTATTCCTGTTGATTTGGTGTAAGTTCGGTGCCATATAAAAAATCCGACATTCCGATAATTCCATTGATAGGTGTGCGTATTTCGTGACTCATGTTGGCCAAAAACTCACTTTTGGTGCGCAGTGCATTTTCGGCCTCCTCTTTGGCAATGCGTATTTCTTCGGAAGCACGTTTTAATTCGAGATGATTTTTGACGCGGGCAAGCAATTCGCTTTCGTTAAAAGGTTTGGCTACATAATCAACAGCACCTGTTTCGAAGCCTTTTTTGATACTTTCGGCATCGGTTTTACTGGTTAGGAAAATTACAGGGATTTCAGCTGTATTGGTGTTTTTTTTAAGACGGGAACATACCTCAAAACCGTCCATTCCAGTCATCACAACATCCAAAAGCATCAGATCGAACGGATATTGGGCTGCTGTTTTTAAGGCCGTTCGCCCGTCGGAGGCTGTAAACAACAAATAATCTTTCCGGGTAAGGACGTTTTTAAGCCTGGCAAGATTTAGCTCACTGTCGTCGACAATGAGTATTTTGTAGGGTTCTTCATTTTTCATACCGCTGCTGCTTATTTTGGTAAATTTTACGATAAACCGTTGGTTTTATTCTTTCAAGTGGCAAAATGCCCTCCTTGAGGATTGATTCGGAATGTCCAATAATAAGGTAACCGCCGGGTTTGAGTTTATTTACCAAATTTCCAATTACGATTAATTGAGTGTTGCGTTCGAAATAAATCAGTGTGTTACGGCAAAAAATAACATCAAGGTCATGATGTTTAAACTTCTCAACTTCCATCAGGTTGTGCCTTTCAAAGGTAATTTTCGATCGGAGTGCTGCAACAATCCTAACCTCCTTTTTGGTTTGGTTCTTGTTTTTGAGCAGGTAATTTTTTTTGAGACTTAATGGAATAACTGCAACTTTATTTTCGGGATACACGGCCTGGCTGGCAAATTCGAGCATGCGCGACGAAATATCGGTAGCGAAAATATGATAATCGAAACCCGGATGCAATGCCTTGAACTCACACAAGGTAATTGCGATGGTATAAGGTTCTTCGCCGGAAGAACAACCTGCGCTCCAGACTCTAAAAATTTCGTTTGGTTTCTGTTGCGCAAATTTTTCGGTCAGGATGTGTTCGTAAAGAAATTCAAAATGGTCGGGTTCGCGAAAAAAATCGGTTTTATTGGTGGTAACAACGTCAATCATGTTTACCAGCTCGATTTGTTTGCCCTGATTGCTGAAAAGAAAATCAATATAATCGCCGAAATTGTCAATGTTGCGGGCTTTGAGGCGGCTTCGGAGTCGTCCCTGCAGGAGTAATTTTTTCTGGAGAGGCATTTTTATACCATATTCCTGAAAAATAAAACTGCTAAGCCGGGCGAATTCATTGTCCGTCATTTCGGTCTGAAAAATTTTATTCACATGTTCGATTGTCATGCTTTGCACGAATTTCGGGTTTCAGCAAATTTATGATGGGTTAGTACCTTTCAAAATCTTTATCCATTTCGTCAGAACCAAGTTTAAGATGAACACCACCTTTTTGATTGCTGCGGATTTTTAGCGATTTTGCCGGATTTGATGTAAATTGTCGGGGTTTTTGATAATAGTGGCTTGACATTGCCCCCGAAGAATTATCCGTTCCAACATTAAAAAATGAAACGGATTGTTTCAATTGTTCGGCCTGTCCCGACAGCTCTTCGGCATTTGTTGCCAGTTCTTCGGCTGATGCAGCATTTTGCTGTATTACCTGGTTAAATTGTTGGATCGCATCATTAATCTGCTCGGCTCCCGAATTTTGTTCGAGACTTGCGGCTGTAATTTCCTGCAAAAGCTGAAGTGTTTTTTCGATTTGCGGAACGATATTGTTAAAAAGCACCCTCGATTGTTCGGCAAGATTAACACCTGATTTTGAGACTTTATTAATTTCGGTTGCTGCTACCTGGCTTCTTTCGGCAAGGCGCTTCACTTCATCGGCCACCACAGCAAATCCACGTCCATGTTCTCCGGCGCGGGCGGCTTCCACGGCTGCATTTAGCGACAGGATGTTTGTTTGATAAGAAATATCACCGATTATCGAAATCTTCTCGGCAATGTCTTTAATGCCTTCGAGCACTAAAAACACATTTTGATTGCCCGATTGAATATCCTTGGTAGCTAATTCGGCAATTTGCTCGGTTTTTTGCGCATTGGCGGTATTTTGCGAAATATTAGCCGACATTTCCTCCATAGAAGCAGCAATTTCCTCAGCTGAGGAGGCCTGTTCGTTGCTGCCCTGCGAAACTAACTGCGATGTTATGCTCATTTGACCGCTGGCCGAGGCGATATTTTCGGCGGCGGTTTTTACCGAACTGATCACTTCCTGCAACTTGTTTTTCATGTCGTTGAGCGCCTGTGCCAACAACCCGAGTTCGTCGTTTTGTTCCACATCAAGCTCGGCTAAAAGGTTGCCATTGGCAATAGCCTGAGCAAAAGCGACGCCTTTTTTAATTGGCTCATTAATCGAAACCGTTACCTTCCATCCTAAAAAGGCGCTTAAAAGTATCGCAATTACAAGACCGATAACAAGAATATTTGATGAAGTTTTTGAATTGCTGATTACCGTATCGGCGAAATCTAAAGCAAACCCCGAACTCTCGGTTAAAATACCATGAAAGGTCTTTTCGATTTGGTTGCCAAAACCTTCCAATTCGTCATTAATCTCTTTAACCTCATTCGAATTATTAATAAAGTCATT
>CAIYZW010000273.1 GCA_903930725.1 uncultured Bacteroidota bacterium | reverse complement strand
TCAAACTATGAAGAAAATTTTAATGCTTTCGAATGTACTGATGATTTCGGGGTTTTCACTTTTGGCCCAAGCACCACCAAATCCTCCCGGTGATGCAGGTGGTAGCGGCGGCCCCGTTGGCGGCGGCGGCGCTCCTATTGGCAGCGGCGTGGTATTATTAATCTCGCTGGCAGCGGGCTATGGCGGGAAGAAAATGTATGACTTTAAAAATCACAAACCAGTTGAATAATACGGCGTTGTTGAAAATGAAATTAGGTTGACGGTAATTAAATCTGCTTTGGCTTCCTGATGAGGTAACAATTTTAGTAAAATGAAACTATTTGAACCATTTGCTCACGAAATTGAAATTTATTCTTCGGGTAAAAATATCCAGTTCAAAAGCATAATGTCTATTCCGCTTTGCTGGATTAAAATAAGCGATCCGGCAGGGAAAATTGTATTTAAAAAGATTGAAAAAGATTTAACCGAAACCATAATTCCTTTAAATGTCAAAGATGGATTTTATGATGTTACCATCATTACCAAAAAATGCTTTGCAACAAAAATGGTTTTTCTGGAATGAGCAAAACTATGAAGTGATCTTTTCTGGTTGTAGGTTTCAATTGTGACTTGAATCGTGGTGAAACAAAAAAATGGATTCAAAACTCCATCAGGTCTTTCGACACAAGCAGGTTTTGGAATCCAACTGACCTGACAGCGTCAAAAAGAATCAGAAATAATAAACAAATACCATTCAAACTATGAAGAAAATTTTAATGCTTTCGGTTGTACTGATGATTTCGGGGTTTTCACTTTTAGCACAGGCTCCACCAGTTCCACCATCCAGCGCCAACAATGGCTGAAGCAACGGCCCCGTTGGCGGTGGTGGCGCTCCCATAGGCAGCGGCATGGTTTTGTTAATTGCGCTGGCGGCGGGCTATGGTGGGAAGAAGGTTTTTGAAGCAAGGAAAAGGCTTGCGGAATAGGTCTGACTTAACTTTTTGAAAAACCTTAGAGATGATAAATCTTTGATGGTTTTTTGTGATTTTTCATGCCTGGCAATGCCTTTCAATCCATCACTAAAATAATCAACTCCACCTCGATGGCAATTGCGATGAATATAACCGATACTTTGTTAATCTTGGGTTAACTTTTATCTCCCCTTGTTAACCTTTTGCTGACCTTTTGATTGTCTGATTTCTGTTTTTTTATTGTACTATTGTATTTTTAATGATGTACTATTAAATTTAAGTTTAATGAAAAAATTATCTACTTTTCTACTTGTCCTGACGCTAATAGCAGGCATTTTCGTACAAAGTGCAAAAGCACAAATCACGGTTACCGGATCAAATGCAGCAAATGGGGATTATGCCTCGTTAACAAAAGCTACAGGGGCTTTTGCCGCACTTAACGACGCAAACCAGGCAGAAAAAACCATTATCATTTCTATTACAGCGGATGTTACCGATGAAGATGGTGCCACTTCTTTGACCGGAGCTGCCGGAATGTGGGCCACTCTTACCATAAACCCATCTGGTGGTGCAGCAAGAACAATATCCGGCTCGGTTTCAGCTCCGCTTATTGACCTCAATGGAGCGGATAATGTAATCATCGACGGATTGAACACTGGTGGTAATTCGCTAACGATTTCAAACCTCAGCACCTCCGGAAATGCAGGGACATCAACAATAAGGTTTATCAATGATGCCTCTGCCAATACTGTTAAATATTGTACAATAAAAGGTTCCAGCACGGATGGCAGCGGAGGTGTTATCTTTCTGAGCGGGACCACTGCAAATACTGGAAATACGATTGACAGAAATAATATTACCAACGCTACCGATGCTAATCGTCCGGTCAATGCTGTCTATTCCGGGGGTGCGGCAAATTCAGTAACAATCAGCAATAATAACATATATGATTTTCTAAGCCGCAGCAGTTCTTCAAACGGAATAAACCTTAATACAGGCACTGGTGCATCAATCATTTCCGGAAATAGTTTTTATGAAACCAACACTTTTAATCCAACAGGTAACAGAGCATATTACTTTCCAATATATATCAACAGCAGTTTATCCGGATTTACTGTAAGCGGCAATTACATCGGAGGAAACGCTCCATTGTGTTCAGGCACCTGGACAAAGACCAATACAGCTTTTAGTAATTTAGTTGCAATAAATTTGAATTCTGTCGGTACCGGTACTCCGAGTGTAGTTAAGGGTAATACTGTTAATGGCTTCATTTGGAACAATAATAATAATGATAACACCTGGATGTTTGGAATCTCTATAAATGCAGGAGATGTCACATTAGGAGCATCCGGAGAACCTAATACTATTGGCTCTATTACCGGTACACCGAACATGTCATTTACTTATGATCGCAACGGTAATATATTTGTTCCTATAAATTTGGGCGGTTCCGGTTATATTACCTGCCAGTATAACAATATCGGCGGCATAACCTGTAACAACACTTATTCTACAGAAGTTACCCGTATTTACTGCATATACAGGGGTAATAATAATGTAAACGCAATTATAAGCAACAATACTATAGGAAGTTCTACTAACCCAGTTACCCTAAATTCTCCTGCAACCGGAGACGTACAATATTTGGTTGGAATCTGTAATAATAGCAGTGCCACTTCAGGACTGACAATAAATAACAACACCATATCATTTCTGAATAATCAGGCTACTGGTACTTTTGCAGGGTATGTGAGCGGTATTCTCAGTTACGACGCTGCTGCTCCACTTACCATTTCGAACAATACAGTTCACGATTTAACCATTTCAAATGCAACCGGAGGAGGTGGTCGCGATGCTTCAATGAGAGGCGGTATATGGGTGACAACAGGTTATCAGCTTACAGTTACAAATAATACCGTTTATAACCTGTCTAATACTAATTCAACTTTTAACGGCTATATGTACGGGATATATGCAACTGGCGGTGGAACCTCTATAACAAATGATTGCTCCGGAAATACAGTATACAATATATCAGCTACAGGAACAAGTGCGGGTCCTTTTATTTACGGGATCTATTTCAATTCATACAATTACTCAACCAACACAGTTTTCAAAAATTATATATATGGCTTGTCTTGTGCAGGAGTTACTGGCAATTACAACAATACCAGATATTATGGAATCT
>CAIYZW010000272.1 GCA_903930725.1 uncultured Bacteroidota bacterium | reverse complement strand
CCCCACAATTGCAGGAACAATTTCCGGCGATCAGGAAGGTTGCGGCAGTTTCGACCCGATCGAAATTACAGGAACTTTGCCAACCGGGTACATTGGAACCATCGAATACAAATGGAAAAAATCTGAAACCAGCGCCATTGCCGGTTTTGAAGATATTGCCACCAGCAACACACAAAACTACAACCCCGGAACTGTGGATACAACAACCTGGTTTAAACGCTTTGCCAGGGTAGATTGCAAAACCGAATGGACAGGTGCTGTGGAATCGAATGTGGTAGAAATGACCGTTGAACAAACTCCGGTATCCGGGACTCTTGCCAAAACTCCAGATGAATCCAATGTTTGCGAAGAGACCAACGTTTCGGCTGTTTTAACTGCCGGAAACGGCGGCAACAGCGTGGATTCCACTTCTTACAGGACAAACAACGGAACAAGTTGGTCAGCATGGGCAAATTATGTTTCTGGAACAAACATTTCGACAACGGACAAAACCTCCGTCGAAATCCGCACCAAGCGCAAGGCAAGCTATTGCTTTGATGCAGCCTTCAACACCGAAAGCTGGTCGGTTGAACAAACCCCGGTTTCCGGCACTTTGGCTAAAACTCCCAATGCTGCCAATGTTTGCGAAGGCGATAATGTTTCAGCAGCTTTAACTGCCGGAAGTGGCGGCAACAGCGTGGATTCCACTTCTTACAGGACAAACAACGGAACTACCTGGTCAGCATGGGCAAATTATGTTTCAGGAACAAACATTTCGACCACCGACAAAACCTCCGTTGAAATCCGCACCAAGCGCAAGGCAAGCTATTGCTTTGATGCAGCCTTCAACACCGAAAGCTGGACTGTGGAACAAACACCAGTTTCGGGAACGTTGGCTAAAACTCCAAATGCTGCGAATGTTTGCGAAGGGGACAACGTTTCGGCTTCGCTCAACGCAGGTAGTGGTGGCAACAGCGTGGATTCCACTTCTTACAGGACAAACAACGGAACAACCTGGTCTGCCTGGACAAATTATGTTTCGGGAACTAACATTTCAACAACCGACAAAACTTCTGTTGAAATCCAAACCCTGCGAAAAGCTGATTATTGCAGCGATGCAACGGCAAACACCGTAAGCTGGAGCACGCATCCCAAACCAGTTTCCTTTGCCGGCAATGATGCAACCATTACCTCAGGTGACGATTATTCGCTAACTGATGCTTCCGCCGAAAATTATACTTCGGTAAGCTGGACTTCGGCAGGTGACGGCAGTTTTAGTTCGACAAGTTTACCAACCCCGGTTTATACACCCGGCGACAGCGACATCGCTATCGGTGAAGTTGAGTTGTGCCTATCTGTTGCACCCGAAAGTCCCTGTACCCTCGATTCGACTGATTGCATGTCACTAAAATTCCAACGTGGCCCAGCCATCAGCATTACCTCACCTGTGGATGGAAGCAGTGTTTATACAAATCCTGGAACAATTTCGGGTACAGCCTCCGATAGCGATGGAAACCTTAGCTACGTTCAGATAAAACTTAACAGCGGCACATGGCAAACCGCCACCGGCACCGGCAACTGGACGATTGACTTCAACCTTATAGCTGGCAAAAACACCATCCTTGCCCGAGCGGTAGATTCGACATTCTTATATTCAGATACCGCAACTATTAAGGTTCTGTTAAGTATTCAGATTATCAATATCCCGCAGGGCTGGTCGGCAATTTCATCCTATCTTACGCCATTAAATCCTGATTTGGTGGTGATGATGAACGAAATCACCAGCAACCAGAATCTGGTTATCCAGCTTACCGAAAATGGCACTTACTGGCCATCGCAAAACTATAACACCATTGGCAACTGGAGTGTTGAAAGCGGGTATAAAGTAAAGATGAACAATGCCCAGGAATTCACAGTTCATGGCGACACGCTCGTAAGCCGTAGCATAAATTTAGGTTCAGGCTATCACATTGTGCCGGTACTTTCAAATGTTTCCTGCCTCATTGATTCGGTTTTTGATAGTCCTGAAACCGACATTATGTTTATTTATGACGTGAAAACCAGCGCTTTGTACTGGCCTGCCGGTGGAATAAGCACATTAACCGAACTTTTGCCCGGCAAAGGCTATATCGCCAAATTTAACAATCCTGTAACCCTAACTTACCCTGCTTATTTGGGGTTAAAATCAGGGGTTTTGGATGATTTTACCGATCCGCTTTTGGGAAGTCCCTGGCCAATCGTTCGTACTGCCGATGTTCATTTTGTTTCGATAAGAAATGAAGCCGTGAATTATCTCGAAAACGTTGATTTCATTGGCGCTTTCGATAGTTTTGGTACCTGCATCGGCTTTGCCGGAATTGATGGAAGTTCGGCTAATTACCTGCTTACTTTGTTTGGTGAAGATGAAACGACTGTTGCCAAAGATGGCGCCGCCCAATCCGAGCCGGTTTCGTTCAGAAGTTACAGTTCATCATCAAACGAAGAAACTGAACTTGTTCCAGTGTATAACACAGCTTTCCCCAACTCCAATGGCCTTTTTGCATCGAACGGACAATCCGAAATTAATGGTTTTAAAGCTTCGGCAACCGGGATTGGTGAAACAGGAATGGCAGATGATGTTAAGGTTTATCCAAATCCGGCTAATGATGTGGTGAATATTGTTTTAACCGGAAACCTGACAGGTTTTAAAGCCTCACTGATCTCAGCCGAAGGAAAACTGGTGAAAACCTTTACCTTATCCGGGAATCAAACACAATTAGATGTCAGCAATTTACAGCCTGGGGTTTATATTCTGAGGATTGAGAATGCTGAAAATGTGATTATCAAAAGGGTGGTGATACAGTAATTTATAAATTAAAACGCTGTCAGATCTTACGACGCTGACAGGTTTTGGGAACT
>CAIYZW010000271.1 GCA_903930725.1 uncultured Bacteroidota bacterium | reverse complement strand
TTACTGATCTGTTAATGAAAAAATCTATCGTTTAAGCGATCCGCCAATCTTAAAAAAACCGGCCAAAAAATCCTGTTTCACGCGCCATCCACCGAACATTGCATCCCATTCCTGAGCTAAACAGATTATGGTTTCCTGAATCTTTCGATGGTCACAAAAGTAAAAAGTTTTATGTATTCGAAAATAACATCCTGCACTTCTTCACGCTTCATGAACCAGCTTTTACCATCATAACTGCTATATTTAGAAGGGCAGGTGATAACAGTTACCGAAAGACCGTGCTTTTTAAAAGCATTACTGAAAATCATTCCTGCCCGGCGGGTATGAGCTGGCGATGTTACGATCAAAAGCGTATCAATTCCGCCAAATTGCCTGATATATTCGCACACCAAACGAGCTTCCATCTTTGTGCTGTTGGCACCGCCCGGAATTATCGAAATGTTGTTGGCAGGAATTCCAAGTTCGGTGGCAATCCTTGCGCATTGTCCGGTATTACTGATAAGCGTTGCCCCACGCTCCTGAAGCAGTTTAATGGGCCCCATATTTTCTTCGACAATCAAAAGCTTTGGAGCCATCCCGGCCTGATACAAATCGGCAGCTTCGAGCACCCTGTCGGAGATAGACCCCATCAGAATCAGCATGGCATCGCCTTTTACAAGGGTATCACGACGCACTAAAAAAGTTCCGGCATTGTACAAAACAAATAAAAGCATCAGGATTACAAATAAAGTAACTCCGATGACAAGACTTCTTTTTTTATATTTATGAAACCAGTTTTCCAAACTTAAATAATTGATTGGTAATTTGGTAATATTTTGTTTTAATTCAAACTATCTTTTTTAACTCTTACATTAAGATTTCATTATATTTTCACCAATGGCATGTCAGAATATTTTAATTGACTTGCGGCTTCGCTTAAAGTGAGAAACGGAAACAATTTTAAAAGTTCTTCAAGTTTTATCGAAGTTGTTGAATTTCCAAAACTGTTCATCCAGTTGCGATAAGCCGGAAGCAAGCTTGTAAATGGTACATTTTCATCAAAATCACGGGGATGAAAATACGTCATATTGTATGTATTGCGATCGAAAAGAAATTTAATCAGCCACAAAGGCAACATCCGAAAATACCCACTTCCGGTGTAAACCAGGTTCAATAACGGAAACCTCATCCGGTTGAGTGGAAGTTCCATCAACTGCCTTCCTTCGTGTTCAAAATAAAAAGGTGAAGAAGGAATTCTGTGGTTGTTAAATGGATGATGCGATTTGTAGGAACTGCTGATGGTTATGCCATGCTTCAAAAGTATCGGAATGGTCCAGGCAGAAGCATTGCACAGCGAAAACATCGGCGCCCTGTATAGTCTCACTGGTTTTCCTGTGATCTTTTCGAGCAGGGAAAGTCCTTTCACAAGGTCATCTTCAAAAGCCTCCTTTCCCTGATTTACAGGAATTGCGTGATGATAAGAATGGTAGCCAATCTCGTGACCGGCATCCGAAATCTCTTTTATTAGCTCCTGATGATGTTCGGCAATCCAGCCGAGAATAAAAAAAGTAGCCTTTTGGTTGTGCCTGGCCAATAAATCAAGAATTGTGCGGGTGTTTTGTTCGACACGGCTTTCGAGCAGCGGCCATTTGTCGTAACTAATCTGCGATGAATCGTAACTCAAAAACCAATCCTCGAGATCAATGCTGAGGATGTTTATTCCCGGCTTTTTTTCTGCTGCTTTAGTAATACTTCGTTGCAATGTAGTTGTCGAATAATTTAGTAAAGGCCAATGGCAATTTTCTGATTATGCGGCGAAGATATTGCATTTTTCCGAGTTGATCGGTTGTAGGTTGATTACTGTTGAGAAAAATTGTGCGATCGGCGGTGCCCCATTGTTGCTTGAAACGATGTACACCGCTGCCTTTGGTGCTGTATCCAAACGAATAAATCCTGCAACCCGCATCTATCGCTGCTTTCATCATTTCGTAATGCAACAAATAGCTGGTATAAAGATGGTTGTGCGAACGCTGTGAAGCAAACCATGGGTTTTCGGCATAATGAAGCCAGGTGAGGAAGATAGCACTTCCTACAGGTTTCCCTTGATAATCAGCGATGACAATCTGCGCCTTTCCGCCGGAATAATCCTTTATCAAAATTTCAAAAAAGTGCCTCGGCAAGCCAAATGATCCGAGATGATGAATATTCTGACGATAAACCTGGTAGAAATCATTCATTAATTCGATACCACCAATCCGGGTCGTGAGTCCGTTACGTAAGGCTTTTCGGATTTTGTAACTAATTGCTGTAGGGTAAGCATCCATTTGTGCATCCATACTTTCTTTCAGATGAAACAAGCTATCGGTTTTGTGATCGAGCCTGTTTACCGACAATGGCAGATAACTACGGTGCCTGAGACTGAAACCTGGCTGAATGGGTTGCTTAGTATCTGTAAAGAAATAAAGTGTACATTTGCCGAAAAAAGCAAATGAAAGAGCACGATTTAATAGCGGAGAAATACGAAAGGATAAAAAGCATACT
>CAIYZW010000270.1 GCA_903930725.1 uncultured Bacteroidota bacterium | reverse complement strand
GGGCAGAACCTTACCATTGTTCCTGAAATTGACATCAGGTTTTACGGCGTTGCAGGGCCGTATTTTAACCTGCCGGTTTGGGAGCAATTGGATGCAAACCTTGCCGTACCTGAAATGAATTACGATGCAAATCTTGATGTTGGGATAAACGGAAACATTGGAGCAGAAGTGACCATTTTTGGTAAAACGCTGGCAAGCTACAATAAAGAACTCTTTGGTTTTAAGAAAAATCTTTACAACTCCCCTGCTAAATTGGAAATGGTTTCAGGCAACAACCAGACTGGCAATGTTGTTTCTCCATTACCGGAACCTTTAAAAGTAAAAGTAACCGATAGCAAAGGTTTGACCTATTTGCCTTCACGGGTTCATTTTACGGTTGAAACCGGAGGAGGAACCTTAACAGAAACCGATTTATGGACTGATGCCAATGGCTTTGCCCAAACCACCTGGACTTTGGGTTCCTTGGCTGGCGAACAAATCGTAAAAGCCGAGGTTTTTAAAGCTGACGGAACAGCCATTAATGGTTCACCTCAAATATTTACAGCTACTGCACAGCAAAATTCTGGACTATGTGGACAACCTTTTACCGATGCCCGTGATGGCCAAACCTATAACACGGTGCAAATTGGGACGCATTGCTGGATGAAGGAAAATTTGAATTACTCGACTGGCAGTAGTTCATGTTATGAGAACAGTCCAGCAAACTGTGATATTTATGGAAGGCTTTACGATTGGAATACAGCCTTAACAGCCTGTCCTTCGGGATGGCATTTGCCAAGCGATGAAGAGTGGGGAATTATAACTGAGTATTTAGGTGGAAGTTCAGTTGCTGGTGGAAAAATGAAATCAACGGGTACAATTGAAGAAGGAACAGGGTTATGGCATTCTCCTAACACTGGGGCAACCAATACAAGCAGTTTTACAGGACAACCAGGGGGATTCCAAGGCACTTATGGAGTTTACGAATATTTGGGCACTTTAGCTCTAATGTGGACATCCACAGGGCAATTAACAACCTATGCCTGTTGGCGCCACCTAGATTACAATTTTTCGGCAGTAGTACGTAGCTACGGTGCTACAAATTGTCATCTGTCAATACGTTGCCTCAAAGACGAAACAGCTTCCTCCCAACTTAATGTAACTCCTCCAAGCCAGGATGTTTTAAATGATGCCGGTACTACAACTTTTGAGGTTACTTCCAATACTTCCTGGGCAGTAGAAGAAAATATTTCATGGCTTTCAGTTTCTCTAACAAATGGCAGCGGCAATGGCACAATAACAGTTACTTATGATGCAAATCCCGATACTGAACCTCGGATTGGGCAAATTACAGTTACCGCCGAAGGGGGAAATCCAGTTGTTAATGTTACGGTAAATCAGGCGGGTGCTCCACAGTCTTGTGGCCAAATTGTGGATGCCAGGGATGGCCAAACATACAATACTGTTGTGATAGGAAGCCAATGCTGGATGAAGGAAAACTTGAATTACGAAACAGGAAATAGCTGGTGCTATGAAAACAATCCGGCAAATTGTGCCGTTTACGGCAGGCTTTACTTTTGGAATCCAACCGTTTTTGCCTGCCCCGCAGGATGGCATTTGCCAAGTGATGCCGAGTGGACAAACTTGACAGACTATTTAGGCGGAAGTTCAATTGCTGGTGGAAAAATGAAAGAAGAAGGTAGTACCCATTGGAATCCATACAATTATGGGGCTACAAATTCAAGTGGTTTTACTGGCCTTCCGGGCGGCTACTGTGACGCTAGTGGTAATTTCGGCGGCCTTGGCGGCGGCGGTCTCTGGTGGTCTAGTACGTTGAACCCAATCTACTACGCCTGGGTCCGGGGTCTGAACTCCGACAACACCGGCATATACCGCGACTACCACTATAACTATTATGGTTATAGCGTGCGCTGCCTAAAAAACGAAACAACTTCTTCCCAACTTAATATAACTCCGCCAAACCAGGATGTTTTTACAGATGCGGGTACTACAACTTTTGAAGTCACTTCCAATACTTCATGGGCTGTAGAAGAAAATGTTTTCTGGCTTTCAGTTTCTACAACAGGAGGCAACGGCAATAGCACAATAACAGTTTCTTATGATGCAAATCCCGATACCGAACCCAGAATTGGACAAATTACAATCACTGCCGAAGGAGGAAATCCGGTTGTTAATGTTACGGTAAATCAGGCGAGTGCTCCACAATCTTGTGGCCAACTTGTTGATACCAGGGATGGCCAAATATACAACACTGTTGTGATAGGAAACCAATGCTGGATGAAGGAAAACTTGAATTACGAAACTGGTAATAGTTGGTGCTATGAGAACAATCCGGCAAATTGTGATATTTATGGAAGGCTTTATGACTGGAATACAGCCATAACTGCCTGCCCTGCGGGATGGCATTTGCCAAGTGATGACGAATGGTGTACAATAACTACCTATCTCGATGCGACAGTAAACTGTTCTTGTGATAATTGGTCAGGTACAGATGCTGGTGGCAAAATGAAAGAAATAGGCACATCGCACTGGAATTCACCAAATACTGGCGCTTCAAATAGCAGTGGATTTTCAGCTTTAGCGGGAGGAATGCGAAATGAAGTAGGTTCGTTTGAGCTTAGAATGAATGATGGGACTATATTTTGGTCATCCTCTTTATACGACAATCGTCCATGGTATCGACACCTTTCATTTGATACCTCACAAATTGGTCGGGCTTATTTTGATGTGTTAGGTGGTTTCTCCATTCGATGTCTCAGGGACAATTGATTTTCATTTATGAATAGTCGGAAATGAATATTCCGGTGCTATGCACCTTTAAAAACCCTGGCAAACGGCAATTGCTTCAAACATTACACAGTACTGCCGCTGGCGAAATAAAGGTTTGACCTTTTGTAATGGTGAATCCTTTTTTATCTGGCAAAAAGGCATCGGCCTTTTACCCAAAAGGCATCGTGCATTTACCTAAAAGGCATCGTGCTTTTGCCGAAAAGGCTTCGAGCTTTTATTTTATTGGTTTCGCCTTGTTACAATGTGAACCCTTTTTGATGCCAATTTGCTTTATCTTTGCACTTTAAACATTCAAAACATGGAAAACAATAACATTGCCGAAGAACCCGCCGTTCCTTACAACCCGCCCCTCGATTTTCAGCAGGTATGGCGGATGTTTCAGGAAACGGATAAGAAGTTT
>CAIYZW010000269.1 GCA_903930725.1 uncultured Bacteroidota bacterium | reverse complement strand
GTAAAATCTCCTGAAAATTCGATAGTTTTACATATTCTGAATGCTGAGGGCGATGTAATTTTTACAGAGAGACCTTCCAAAACTCAATACGAGTTCTCCAAAGGATTTGATTTTCAATTCCTGCCAAAAGGAATTTACTTTGTAAAGATCGAATGTGGTCAGCTATCAAAAACCGAAAAGGTTGTTTTAAAATAATTTTACAGAAATCTTTATAAAAAAAACCTCAAAGGCATCAGTGCTTTTGAGGTTTTTTTTTTGGTGGGTGGGATGAAGGATAATCTTGCAGGCAAATCCAGTTTTTGAGTTAACGCAGGCTGGTAAAACGATGGCAGCTTAAGAAATGGATTTCGATTCAAAAATCAGATTTTAACCACCTTCAGCAATTCATTCACTTCATCTTTGCTGAAATATTCCGGATCAAAATCTTCACCTACCCATTCGATCATTTCTTTATACTCTTCATGTTTGGGATTTTTGATGATTTCGAGCAAATCTTCGTAACCCCAAATTCCACCACAATCTTCGGGCGGGCAATTCATTTTTCCTCCAATACAAACAGCATGTTTTGGTTTTTCAACCGTTTCGGTTATTTTTTCCAAAATCACATCATGTTCCCACGAATCGCCAAAATCGTACTCATATCTTATTTTATCCTTTTCCCGAATGAGCAAACCCGAAATTTTTATCTTCTTATAATCAACAACATCCATTCCTCCCCACATATCGTCTTGTTTCGATTTCATCGAATAACAGATGTCGTTCTTTTCGAACTGATGAAGATGACCTCCCTCCCAGCCCATCGAAATCTGGATAATTTGATGCAAATTTGGCAATAAGGTGTCTGATGGAATTAATAACCGTCTCCAAATCTTTGGTTTGGATCCTTTTAAAACTATCTGAATCTGGTAAACTTGCTTAGTCATTTTTGTATTTGATTTTTAATGCACCAAAACTAAGAAGAATTGCTGTCACTTTTTGAATGTTGAAACATTTTTGTTTCTAACCCTGCATTTCGTTCATTGTTACTTCAAATTACTCATCATTACAGAAGATTAGCCATCAGGTATCCGGATCATCCATGTCGTTGATAACTACGTGTAAGCATGCAGGTAACGAGAGGCTGTTATTTTACTATATAGTAAACGTTACTTTAGTATATGGTAAAGATTATTTTACTATATAGTAAAATTTGATTTACTATAGACTATCATGCTATCCGTTTAGTGATATGGGTGCTGATACATCCCGATAATCGGCTTTGCTTCAACCGTTAATACTTGTTGAACCTTTAAAGAAACAAAACATGCTAATGCTTTACGAAATTCCGGAAGTAAAAAGTCGGTGCAATCTGACACCTAAACCAGCTAAACTGCCCGTCGCAGTGGGCGGATATCAGACTACGTGAAATGAATTTTAGGTTTATCCTAAAGCGACATCAAGAAGCATCATGGTTGCAAAACCAAGCATAGCCCCTACGGTTGATAAGTCGGTTTCGTTGCCGGTTTGCGATTCAGGAATCAATTCTTCGACAACAACAAAAATCATGGCTCCGGCAGCAAACGAAAGCGCGTAAGGCAACAGCGGAGTTATTGACAATACGAGGTATGCTCCTAAAACTCCTGCAATCGGTTCAACAATGCCCGACATCTGACCATAATTAAAAGCCCTTAACCTCGAAAACCCTTCCCTGCGCAATGGTATCGAAACCGCGGCGCCTTCGGGGAAATTCTGCAAACCGATTCCAATCGCAAGTGCAACTGCACCGGCAAGCATGCCCGTATCCGGATTATTTGCAAGTGCGCCAAAAGCAACGCCTACAGCCAGTCCTTCGGGAATATTATGGAGTGTGATGGCGAGAACAAGCAAGATGCTCCTTTGCCAGTGTGTTTTTATCCCTTCGGCTTTGTCAACCGCCAAACCAATATGCACGTGGGGTAATAGCTTATCAACCAAGAACAAAAAAGCACCACCGGATAAAAATCCAACCACCGCCGGCACCCACGGAACAGTACCACTTTCTTCGGCCATTTCGATGGCTGGTTTAAGCAACGACCAAAAACTCGCTGCAATCATCACCCCTGCAGCGAATCCGAGCATCGAATTGAGTATTTTTTTATTGATGTTTTTAAAGAAGAAAACCATTCCGGATCCTAAGGCCGTTACAAACCAGGTAAACAAGGTGGCTGCAAGTGCGAGTATCACAGGGTTGAATTGGAGTAACCAATTTAAATTCATACGTTTATTACTTTAATTGTTGTTTCTATCGAAAGATTCCTGCTAAAACCAGGTTCATAATATTCTATTTAAAAGTATTGCAAATGTTGGTTTTAGGGCTTTTCATAAATCTGATATGAGAAGGTGATGGTTTATTTGTTCGCATGTTTCATCACATAAAAGCCGGCAAAACTGGCCAGAACCGAAGCCGAAATTACACCAATTTTAGCCTGACTAATGAAGTAGGCATCAGTAAAAGCAAGCTCAGAAACAAAAAGCGACATCGTAAAACCAATGGCTCCCAAAAAACCTATCCCGATAATGTGTGTTTTATTCATATCATCAGGAAGCTTTGCAACATTTAACTTCAACAAGAAAAACACAGTAGCAACAATCCCAATAATCTTACCCAGAAAAAGCCCGAAGAAAACTCCCAAAGTTACCGAACTCGTCATCAGGCTTCCAATATCGCCCGAAATGCTGACTCCGGCATTGCACAGGGCAAAAACAGGCATGATAATAAAGGCTACCAATGGATGCAGCCGGTGTTCCAAACGCTGCAATGGTGTGCTGGCTTTTTTAAGCAATTCGCGCATATCTTCCAAAACATGAAGTTGGTCGTTGGTGATGGTAGGCTTATTGTTAGGTTGTAGTTTGCGGAATTTATTAAGCAAAATTTCTCCCCTGGCAATAAACGAAACTTCCGGAATACGAACATTTGCCGGGATGGTGAAGGCAGCCAGCACAGCCGCAATAGTCGCATGAACCCCGGACATCAGAAAAGCAGTCCAAAGCCCGCCAATACCGATAATTGCATAAAACATTGTATTACGTACACCAATAAGATTACCTGTGATGAGCACAATGAGGAAAATTGCTCCAACAACCAGGCTCATAAAATTAATATCAGAAGTATAAAAAAACGCAATCACCAAAACTGCTCCAATATCGTCGGTAATGGCCAGGGCGGTGAGGAATATTTTAACCGAGACCGGGACCTTATCGCCCAATAAATAAAGCACGCCCAGCGCAAAGGCAATATCGGTGGCCATCGGAATTCCCCAACCATTCGAAATTGTACCGTTACCGTTGAAAAGCAGATAAATAACTGCCGGAAAAACCATTCCTCCAATTGCAGCTGCCAAAGGCAATATCGCTTTTTTGGGGTTACTAAGCTCGCCGGAGATGATTTCGCGCTTTAATTCAAGGCCAACCACAAAGAAGAAAACCGCCATCAAACCATCGTTAATCCAGTGATGCAGGCTTTTTGAGATTTCAAATTTCCCAAAACCAACCGAAAAATTAATCTCCCAG
>CAIYZW010000268.1 GCA_903930725.1 uncultured Bacteroidota bacterium | reverse complement strand
TGCATAAATACGATGCCAGGAATTACAACCACATTGATGTCAACTTCGGACCGGATCCCGAGGGAGACAACAAAATCATCCAAAGCGAGAATTTCAATGATCCTTCCACATGGAAATGGACATCTGCGGATAAACTTTTTCTCAAACTGGTGGCCGAATGCCACAAACGCAACATCAGGATCATCATGGATTACTCCTGGAACCACACAGGCGTTCTGTTCCCGGCATGGCTCGATATCCTGAAAAACCAGGAAAAATCGAAATACAAAGATTGGTATGCCGTTAAGACCTGGGATGATCCGACCACGGTTAAAAACGAATTCACCTATACCGGGTGGGCCGGTGTTGACAATTTGCCGGAATTGAAAAAAGTGGATATCACGACAAACAGGGTCAGTGGCTTCCCTTATGAAGGAAACATCAACGAAGGTGCCAAACAGCACATTTTTGCCGTCACCAAACGATGGCTGGCCCCGGATGGAGACATTTCCAAAGGCGTGGATGGATTCCGGCTGGACGTGGCAGACCAGATCGGGCTTGGATTCTGGCGCGACTACCGGAAATTTGTCCGGTCGGTCAAACCGGATGCTTATCTCGTAGGCGAAATCTGGTGGGCAAAATGGCCGGATCAACTGATGGACCCACTCCCCTACCTGAAAGGCGATATCTTCGATGCCGTGATGTTTTATCAGGTTTACAAGCCTGCCCGCTATTTCTTTGCAAAAACCAATTATCCGGTTACTGCCCGGCAGTTCGCCGACAGTTTGAAGTATCAGTGGGACCGGATACCGGCTGCCAACCGCTATGCGATGATGAACACGGGCTCTTCGCACGATGCACCCAGATTGCTCACCGACTTTTATAATCCCAATAAGTATAAATTCAAATCAACGCCAAACGACGATTCCACTTATCTGACCGGGAAACCCGATGCCGAAACCTTCAAACGGCTGCAATTGTACCTGGTCCACCTGTTTACCTCCATTGGCGCCCCTCATATCTGGAACGGCGAGGAGATGGGCATGTGGGGCGCCGACGATCCCCATTGCCGGAAACCCCTGATGTGGAAAGAATACAACTTTGAACCTGAAACCAGGAACAATTTCCTGCACGGTAAAAAATCGTATGACCCTGTGGGCTTCAACAAGGAACAGTTTGACTGGTACAAAAAATTGATCCGGATCAGAAAGGAGAACCCGGTGCTGGCAGGGGGTGAAATTGAGTTTATTGAATTAGACAAAAACATACTGGTTTATAAACGGTTTGACGGAAAAAACGAAATTCGAGTATATTTTAACTTATCGGAAGAGCCTCGAACTTTTTCACTGCCAAAAAAAACCGGCACCATTGATCTGCTTACAGGAAAGAAAATCCCGGGTAATAGTTTTACCCTTAATTCAATGACAAGTGTCATCCTCAAAATTAGCGCAACTGCACGGCCTTAAAAGAAAAGGTTGTATTGAAATGATGTTTCAGGGATAAATATTTGTAAATTTGTGCTTATGGAAAATACATCTGATAACCTTGTCATAAGTAACCCTGAAATACTGGGAGGAACACCTGTATTCAATGGAACGAGGGTTCCTGTGAAATTTTTATTTGATTATATAGAATCTGGTGAAACCGTGGATGAATTTATCTTCAATTTTCCTTCTGTTACAAAAGATCAGGCACTCCAATTACTTGAAT
>CAIYZW010000267.1 GCA_903930725.1 uncultured Bacteroidota bacterium | reverse complement strand
ATAACAAACTCATTGCTTGTAACTTCGGTAAGCTGATTATTGGAAAAACTCATCGAAAGGTTGCGCGTTTTTTTGATCTCAAATTTGGTCATCAGACTGTTTACCCAGGTCATATCGAAGGTGATGAGCGGGCTGAACTGCTCCGTGATGCTCACCTGACCGATCTGCAACTCGGGGATAAAATCCAAGTTTCTGTCCTGTTCCGAAGGAAAACCACCAGATTGTTTAAACGACAAATTTGTTTGAAACGAGGTTATGCTATAAGTACTCCGGTAGCCATGGGTAATGGTTACGTTGCGAAGGTACTTTTTAAGTGCCGGGATTTTTGACAGCCCGTTGTAAGTTACACGCCAGTTAAGCATCGGGATTTTTGGCATGGCATTGAGGTGGTACGATCCGGCGCTTTTTCCGGCATAAGCCGACATAAACGAATAAAGCAAAACATCCTGCTGGGTTGGCCCGTAGCCTTCGGGGAAGCGGAGCTGCGTAACCGAGTCTAATTTTGTTTCGCCGTTCCAGTTCGGGTTTTCCTGCGCCAGTCTTTCGGCAATCCGTAAACGGTTTTCTTTTAAGTTTTCAAAATTCGGGTTCTCATCTTTATCGTTGTCCTTTACCCATGCAGTTTTCCAGGTAATTACCGACATACTGAAACTTCCCTGGCTTACAGGGTTAAATGAGCTGAAATCGCCGTTGGCATCCGATTTGAAATATTCCTGGTGGTTGAGGGTGTAAGTCCGGTCGGCAGTAAGTTCAATTTTGAAATCGGCAAGAGGTTCGATGGAGCCACGGAAACCAATCTGTTGGTTGTACTTTTGCAGATAGGCCGTATTGAGCAGCGTATCGGTACTTATCCACCCGTTTTGCACGGCTTTGGCACGAATGTCATCCTGACTGCCAAAAACAAAACCCAGTCCAGGCGCTTCTATTCCCCAGTTGTTCCCAATAATTCCAGGCTCTGGTTTAAACCCTGGCAAATAAATACCACTGCCTTCGGTGTAAGTCAGCGAGGCGCGTTTGAAACTCATCAGGACTTTAAGTACGCCGTTACCAACAAGCTTTACATAATTTGGCTTAGGTTTGGTTTTGGTGGTATCGGCAACTTCTTTTTCCTGATTTTTATCCTTCGGGTTCATTTTTGGATTAGGCATGCCTTTATTACCACCTTTCTTGCCGCCTTCGTTCACTTTTTTAAGGAATGGGAAATAGTTGTAAAACTTATCAAGGCTGGCGCTTCCGTTAAGCTGGATAGAATTTGAATTTTCGATCTGGTTACCAAGCCTGTCCTGAATAGAAATTGGCGAAGCCATCCATTTATAATTTGTCTGATAACGTGCCGAAGCATTCAGCCAGTCGAGAAAAGGCAGCTTATTGATCGGAATCGTATAATTAAGCGAAAAGTTATGGTTGTACTGGCTTTTTGTTCCCAGCGACAAAACCTGACTTTTTACCCGTTCTTTCCGCAAATCATAATCGGGGTTATCTTTCTCGATGCCTCCCGGAAGTTCGTCAATGTACGAAATTACATCGGCGGAATAATCCATCCGCAACGAAGTTGTCAGGTCGAATTTAAGATCATAATTACGGGTCCAGTCCCATTTTTTAAGATAAGTTGGCTCGATTATTACGTCGTACTGGCTTTTATTCCTGAGCAGGCGTTTGCTGTACTCGCGGTTCATGTCGGTACGGAACGAGAATAGCTTGGGAAGCAGATAAAAATTGAAATCTTTGATGAGCGCAAAAGCCTTTCCCTTAAACAGTTTTATGCTATTGAAAGGTTTATAGTTTTTGGGATTATTATTAAAATTGTAGCCAATGCCTCCCCGATAAGTACGATGCAATTCGTATTCGATGTCAACATTACGTGAATAAATTTCGGAGTATGAATAGGTAAAATCCCAGTTTTCGATATCGTAAAAACGGCTTTTTGATGACGCTCCCACCCTATCTTTCCGAACATTGATAAAATTCAGGTTCTTGCGCATGATAAAGTTTTCGTTTAACGCTTT
>CAIYZW010000266.1 GCA_903930725.1 uncultured Bacteroidota bacterium | reverse complement strand
AGAATTAGGTTCCGGAGTTCGGAATATTTTTAAATACACTAAATTCTACTCCAACGGTAAACAACCCGAATTACTTGAAGGTGATATTTTTAAGATTGTCATTCCATTAGCTGAAACCCAGCATTACGATGTTGAAGGAGAAGCCGGAGGATTAAAGAAAACAGTTGGCGGTGCAATTGGCGGTGCAGTTGGCGGTGCAGTTGGCGGTGCAATTGAGGGAGCAGTTCAAGAAACAATTGAAGGAGCAACAAAAGGTGTAAAAGAAAAACTTACAATCCTTTTAACCACTATTTATACGAATGAAGGTAAAAAAACAACAGATTTCGTTCAGATATTGAAAGTATCCGAAAGGAGTATTGAAAGATATCTTAAACAACTAAAAGACGCAGATTTAATTGAATTTAGAGGGGATGCCACACAAATTGGCGGATATTTTTTAACCGAAAAAATGAAAGCAAAATTGAAACTTCTAAGATAGTTAGCCAAGTAAAATGTATTAAGGAGCAATTTCAGAACTTTTTAGGAACAGTTTAGGAGCTTTTTAGGAACGAATGAAAAAAACGATAAAGTAAGGGTATTATGTAGCAGATAATCCGAAATCCAAATTGATTTTTTCGCATTAATCAGCACCAGAAATAGCACCATAAACAACATCATCAACAACACCAGAAAAAAAGAAAAATGAGCAACAACACCTCTTCAATAGTAAGCAAAGTCTGGTCTTTCTGTAATCCGCTCCGGGATGTCGGCGTAGGTTATGGCGATTATTTAGAGCAACTTACCTACCTGCTGTTTTTAAAAATGGCCGATGAATACAGCAATCCACCCTATAATCGTAAACTGAATATTCCGAAAGAATACAACTGGGAAAGCTTAACGGAACTAAAAGGTGCAGCCTTAGAAATCAATTATGTTACTTTGCTCCGTGAGTTAAGCACCCAAAAAGGAATACTGGGGCAGATATTTACAAAGAGCCAGAATAAAATCCAGGATCCCGCCATGTTAGCCAAAATCATTGATATGATTGATAGCGAACAATGGCTGGTGATGGGTGCAGATGTAAAAGGCGATATTTACGAAAAGTTGCTGGAACAAAATGCCCAGGATGTAAAAAGCGGGGCAGGGCAATATTTCACTCCACGGCCATTGATCCGTGCTATGGTGGAATGTGTTCAGCCGCAACCCATGAAAACCATTGCAGACCCGGCTTGCGGAACAGGAGGTTTCTTTTTAGCAGCTTATGATTTTTTGGTGTCCAATAATAAATTGGATAAACAACAAAACAAGTTCATTAAACTTCAAACCTTTTTTGGGAACGAAATCGTTGCCGGAACCAGGCGCCTTGCGTTGATGAATATGTTTCTGCACAACATCGGCGACATCGACAGCGATAATTTCATTTCTCCTGCCGATGCCCTGATTGCTGCCTCACCAATTACCTATGATTATGTACTGGCAAATCCGCCATTCGGGAAAAAGAGCAGTCAGACTTTTACCAACGATGAAGGCGAACAGGAAAAGGACGATTTGACCTACAATCGTCAGGATTTCTGGGCCACAACCAGCAACAAGCAACTGAATTTTGTCCAGCATATCCGCACCATCTTAAAACTACCGGGCTTGCTGCCGTTGTTGTGCCCGACAATGTTTTGTTTGAAGGTGGAGCCGGTGAAACAGTCCGGAAAAAGTTGATGGAAACTACCGACCTGCATACCATTTTGCGTTTACCGACAGGCGTATTTTACGCCCAGGGTGTAAAAGCAAATGTTATTTTCTTCGACAACAAACCGGCCAGCAAAGACCCATGGACAAAGGAAATCTGGGTGTATGACTACCGGACAAACATTCATCACACACTCAAAAAAAATCCTTTAAAACTGGATGATTTGAAAAATTTCATTAGCTGCAATAATCCTGCAAACCGGTTTAAGCGGAAAGAAACCTTTAACGCTGAAACCAATCCGGAAGGTCGTTGGAGAAAATTCACCTATTAAGAAATACTTGCCCGTGAAAAGACAAGTTTAGACATCACCTGGCTAAAAGACAAATCTCTGGCCGATCTTGACAACCTGCCTGACCCGGATGTGATTGCAGAAGAAATCATCGAAAACCTGGAAGCCGGTCTTGAGAGTTTCAGAGAAATAATGATAAAGTTGACTTCAAAAGCAGAAGTTCAGAATATTGAATAGAATATTTTCAACAAACAGTTTACTATAACCAAGGCTAAAAATTGCTTATGCCTCAGAAAAGAAGACGATTACTGAAATTTATCCAACACCTTTAAAACTAATTTTGAATAACCACCTTTTCGATAAATTGATTTTGCATGTCTTTT
>CAIYZW010000265.1 GCA_903930725.1 uncultured Bacteroidota bacterium | reverse complement strand
TCGAATCGTTTGGGTAGGTGGAGCTAAGCTGGAAAATACCGGTTCCGTTTAAACGGATGCTGTCGTTTTCGCTACCATTACAAACGAGTTTTCCGTTCACGTTAAAGTCGTAGTCGTTCATATTTACCTCCACACCCGGCTCAATAGACAGAGTACAAGTTTCAGGCACTGTGACCGTTCCCGTAAAATAATACGGGCTGTTGGCTTTGTGCCAGGTGCCGCAAACTTCGCCCGAAACCTGGCTCAGACCACTTCCGCTCATCGGAATCCGTACTTCGGGATTGTCGGGGTCGTTGGTTGTAATGAGCAGGGTGTCATATTCAATTGGAATAAATTCAGGCGTAAAAATGACGGAAATCTGAGAACTTCCACCTTGCGGGATGCTCACTACAGCCTGTGGAAGCGTAAAATGAGGATTGCCATTGGTGAAGCTGCATTCCAGCGTTCCGTTGCCGGTACTTGAAATGGTGATTTGCATGGTTTTCGGCGAAAGCAAGGGAACTTCGCCAAAATCGAGAGATGTAGGTGAAACATTTATTTTCGGGTCAATACATTCGCCGTTAACCGGAATATCCAGTGTTCCCCACAGGCTGCCGGTAAGGTTAAGCGTTTGGTTGAAAACTCCCGGATTTACAGGGCTAAAAGTAACATAAACCGTTTCCGGATCGTCGCCGGTTAAAGTAAGTTCGGTTGGATTTACTGTAAAAACTCCCGAAAGCCCCGAAATCGTTACTACCTGGTTAATGTCGGTGGAAACAATGATTTCACGGGTTTCGGTCTGGCCTGAAAACAAGGGCGTAAAATTGCAGGTTTGCGGAGCAGCAAAAATGGAGGCCGGGGTAGCCGTACCAGAAACATTTAAAGTTGCCGAACCGGAAAGAACGCCGGTAGCAACGAGTGATCCATAGAAATTTCCAGGGGTGGTTGGGTCGAACGAAATGAAAACCTGCGCCGGCTGGTTGGGCAGCAAATTAATCGTCGCCGGATTTGAACCAAACGGCAGAGCTAGGTTTGTGAGCGAAATTTGCTGGGTAATGTCCGATTGAACGGTTACCATTTGCTGGAGATGGCCGGTCATGATGATTGATCCGAAATCGAGGCTGGTCTGGCTAAAACTTACAGTGGCAGGTGCGGCATAGCCCGAAACCTGCATTTGTGTGGTTCCCCAGATTCCGCCGGTGGCAGTGAGTGTTCCGGCAAACGGACCTGCCGCCTGCGGGTTAAAAGTAATGGTGATGGTTTTCTGTTCGCCAATAACAATGGCGAAACTTGCGGGAGTAGCGGTGAAAGGCGCTGATAAACCGGAAAGTGTGACTTGCTGGTTAATCTGTGAAGTAATCACCACCTGAATATTGGTGGTGGAAGTGATGGGTTTCTGCCCGAAATCAACACTTCCGGGATCGAACTGAAGCTGGGCAAACAAGCCCATAGCAGCAAAAAACAGCGCTGCAAAAAGTAGTAACGTTTTTTTCATAAACTTGAAAATATTAAATGATTATTTGAGGAAAACATAATTTCAGATGGGAGCGAATAATCGCAATATTCGTTTAACAGCAAGGATTCCGACATAAGAAAAGGAGTCATTTTTTAACTTTTACCAGGCTTTAAAACTACTAATAAATGAAATGGTAAATTTTTTTTCGGAAGATTTTTTTTAACAACAGTTTGAACCAAAATAGACACATAGAACACAGTAGATTTTTTCTTATGTGACCTATGTGCCTATGTGGTAAATTTTTTCCTCAAAAAGTGCCAATTAATCCGGAAAAGTAAAACTGCAACCCGCAGAAACCTTGATCATGTAAGCCTTTCCCGGGACAAGCGTGACCAAAGAATATACGCCAGCCTCCGGCCATAGAATCAAACCTCCGGAAATTTCTTTCACAATCACCAGATTTCCACCAAGCTGGTAAAGCAATTCCTGATAGCCCACTTCATTTTCAGAAACTACGGGCAGGATATTCCAACCTTCCATAAGGTTAATGGTTTTATCAATTGATTTAAATCCGGTAACGGGCAAACTTGCCGGAGCATTCATCTTAACAATATATCCCTGAAGAACCTGGAAATTCCCGATGGTGTTGATCTCAAACATCGGCCAATAAACCTGAGTGATGGTTTTTACAACTACCAGATCGCCGGCCACAGGAGCCATAAACTCGTCAAAGGCGGGGTTTTG
>CAIYZW010000264.1 GCA_903930725.1 uncultured Bacteroidota bacterium | reverse complement strand
TTTGAAAATGAATATCGAATGGATCGGGCTTTCGTTTGTACGCACGGCAAGCGATATTGCCGAGTTAAAGGATTTGATTGAGGAATTTGCTCCGGCGAATTTCCCTGGAATTATTGCCAAAATCGAAAAACCCGAAGCCGTACAAAACCTCGAAAGCATCATACAGATTGCCGATGGAATTATGGTAGCACGCGGCGACCTGGGCGTTGAAGTGCCGCTTCAGGCTGTTCCTGTTATACAGAAACAAATTGTAAAACGTTGCCTCGAGCTTTCGAAGCCGGTAATTATAGCAACGCAGATGATGGAAGGAATGATCAGCAATTCGCGGCCAACGCGTGCCGAGGTTAACGATGTAGCCAACTCGGTTGTTGATGGTGCCGATGCCCTTATGCTTAGCGGCGAAACCTCGGTGGGAAGTTACCCTGTGGAAACCGTTGAAACGATGGAAAAAATTATTTCGGAAGTGGAGAAATACGAGGTTATCTATTTTAAACATCAAAAGCCGGCATTTGAAAATAATCCCCGGTTTCTTTCGGACGCCATTATTTTCAGTGGTTGCGATATGGCGCACGAAGCAGGAGCCAAAGCCATTGTTTCGGTGGCATCGTCGGGATATTCGGCGGCCAAAATTGCTTCAACACGGCCAAAAGCTGTTGTATATGTTTTTGCAAAAGACGAATTTATCCTTCGGCAACTTAACCTTGTCTGGGGCGTTCGTCCTATGTTTTTCGACCGATATATCAACACCGACCAAACCATTGCCGACCTGATGAACGAACTAAAAAACAAAGGCAAAGTGCAGGCCGGCGATTTGATTTTGCATATCTCAAATATGCCCATCAATGAGCCGGGAAAATCGAACATGCTAAAACTGAGTTATGTTGATTAAAAAAACCGTAACCCACCAACTCAAATTCAACGATTTAAATTTTCTCAATTTTGCCGGATAAAAATATAGCTAATTGTTCCTTTTTGAAGGTCGGTGGCTTTGGGATCGGGAGTAAAAGCTGCTCTTAGCGCTGCTTCTTTGGCAACGGCAAGCAACCTTTGGTCGGTAACGGTAGTTCCTTTGGTGCCTTCGATTACACGCACCACCCGCCCTTCGGCATTTACCCAGATTGTTACAACTACTTTTCCCTGTTCTTTTGAATCGTAGGAAGGTTTTGGCAAATTTACCGAGCCACGACCCTGGAGGTCGAACGAAACACCGTTTCCTGCACCTGAAGTTCCATCGGGATTGGTGCTTTCGGCAGAACCTGTTGGTTTTCCCTGATCTCCCTGTGTGTCGCCATTTCCCTGCGATCCGGAGGTTTTGTTGTTGTTTTTGTTGGGTGTGTAAAGTGCGTTGGGATTTACTTTTGGCTCTTCTTTAACCTTTTCGGCAGGTTTTTCTTCGACCACCTTTTTTTCGGGCTTCTTAACTTCTTTCTTCTCTTTAACAATAGCAGGAGTTTCTTCAATATTTTGCTGGACAATTTCCTCCGCTTCGGTATTTTCGGCAACTTTTGGGACAGGTTTATCCAAAGGTTCTGTGGTTTCGGGTTGAATAAGACCACTGCCGGTTTCCGAATTGCCCAGGCTAACCTCAACACCTTCCTCTCCTGGCAGAGGAAGTGGTGTATGAAGTGCCATAAAGAACAGGCAAACGAAAACTATCAGATGAAAAATCACCGAACCAATCAACCCCTTTCTCTTGTTATTATTATGATCTTGCATGATTCGATCTATTTTGCACGGGTTGCAAGGATAACTTTGTGTTTGGTGTTCGATTTATTGTTGATGTTGTTTACGGCATCAATCACATTTACGATAAACTGAACCGGCACCGTTTCGTTGGCCCGGAGCACCACCGAGCCATCAACCTGCCCGGCAAGCTTGGTTGTAAGTTCACTTTCGAGATTATCTAACGACCGTTGGTTTTCTTCGACAAAATATTCGTAACGTTCGTTAATGTAAACTGTTACGGTTTGCTTGGCCATGGTTTTGCTCGCGCTTTGGGGCAAAAGCAATTTTATGGCGTTAGGTGCAACAAGCGTTGAGGTAAGCATAAAAAAGATAAGCAGCAGGAACACCAGATCCGACATGGAAGCCATGCTGAATTCGGCGCTTAGTTTATTTCGGGTTCGTATGGCCATGTTAATTTTTTTTGTTTAAGAAAGTTAAGAGGCAGGTTCATTAAGTACATCCATAAATTCGGTGGCGCGGGCTTCGAGCTTAAAAACAAGATTTTCGACCCTTGCAACCAGAAGGTTGTAGCAAATGTATGCCATAATTCCAACAATTAAACCTGCAACGGTGGTTATCATCGCCTGGTAAATGCCCGACGAAAGCAGGGCAATATCAATATTATTCCCGGCCATTGACATATCGTAAAACGCTCTGACCATCCCGGTAACGGTTCCCAGAAAACCAAGCATTGGACCGGCGCCTGCTACGGTAGCTAAAATGGCAATATTTTTTTCGAGTTTCGATACTTCGAGCTTGCCAACAGTTTCGATGGCCGTGTTGATGTCGTTGAGCGGTTTGCCAATCCTGAGCAACCCTTTTTCGATCATCCGGGCAATCGGATTATTGGTTTTGTGGCATAGCGCAATGGCAGCAGTGATTTTTCCATCATGAATAAAATCACGGATATGATTCATAAAGTTATTGTCTTCTTTGGAGGCATTGTTGATGGCCAGGTACCGCTCGATAAAAATATAAACAGCAACAATCGAAAAAACGGCCAGAACAATCATTATCCAGCCACCTTTTACAGCCAGGTCCCAGATTGACATGGTAAGCTGGCCTGTTTGGCCGGTTTGTAGTACTATCGTTGTCAGCATTTCGAATAATTTTAATGATTAGGATTTTTATGAATTCTGAAATCAGACACATTAACGAAATCACTTGCTGTTTATTAAACCGCCATGGTTTTTTTTAAGAAGACCTTTGCTTTTAGCAATCTTATTGAACTTAATGAAAGTAGCAGAATTCCTGCCAACCCATCAAAAGCGATTAAATTTTGTTAAAATCCGCTTTTCGAAAAGCAACCAAACATAAATACATGTGTCATCATAGATATTTAAAAATTATTATTTTTGCTTGCTTTTCTTTAGTAACAAAAAATAAAACAGAATGAAAATAAAATTATTCGCTACAACTTTACTAACCTCTGCAACTTTGATTGCCGCGGTATTGTTAACCTCCTTTACTTCCGGGGGAGATGAACCTAAAGGAGATCAGCGCGCCAATACCGCTGGTCTTGTAACTTTTACGGCAACAACCACAAACCCTGGAGGAACCTATAACCCAAAACATGTTTTGGCTATCTGGGTCGAAAAAAACGGCGTATTTGTAAAAACCCGCAAGGCTATGGCAAATGCGCGTAAACAATGGCTTTTGAAGTGGAAAGCCGCATCCAACTATAATGTTGTTGATGCAATCACCGGATCTACCCTGACGTCCCATCAAACCCATACTGTAACGTGGGATTGCAAAGATTTAAGCGGCAATGTTGTTGTGGATGGTGATTACACGATAATTCTTGAGTTTACCGATAAACACTCACAAGGGCCTTTTGTTGAAGTTACCTTTAATAAAGGTACCGTGCCTGTAACCCTGAATCCGGCAAACCAAACCTACATCAAAAATATTAGTTTGACCTACACACCTATGTCGGCAAATTTTAACGCAAATGTTACACAGGTTTGCACTGCACAAAACGTAACTTTTACCGACAATTCGACTGGTGCAACTTCGTGGGCATGGAATTTTGGTGCCGGAGCAAGTCCGGCAACAGCAAACACACAAGGTCCACACAACGTCACATATTCAACTTCGGGAAGTAAAACGGTGAGCCTTACCATTAATGGTACTGTAACCGAAACCAAAACCAATTATATTACGGTTTCACCAAACCCGGTTGCCAATTTTAGTTATCAGAAAAGCAACCTTACCGTTACTTTTACCAATACTTCAACAAATGCAAACAGCTATTTGTGGGATTTTGGTGATGGAAACACCAGTACCCAAACAAGCCCGGTTCACACCTATTTAACAGGAGGAAGCTACGTGGTAAATCTTACCTCTACAAGCAATACCTGTGGAAATGATGTAACCTCACAAACGATCATTCTTGAAACTGCAACAGCAAACTTTACGGCAAATCTTACGCAGGTTTGTGTTTCCCAAAACGTAACCTTTACCGACAACTCAACCGCAGCAACTTCATGGGCCTGGAATTTTGGCGCCGGAGCAAGCCCTGCAACAGCAAACACGCAAGGTCCTCACAACGTTTCGTATTCAACTTCCGGTGGCAAGACGGTGAGCCTTACCATTAATGGTGCGGTTACCGAAACCAAAACCAATTACATTACGGTTTCCCCAAACCCGGTTGCCGGTTTTAATTATCAGAAATCAGATTTAACAGTTACTTTCACCAATACTTCGCAAAATGCAAACAGCTATTTGTGGGATTTTGGCGATGGAAACACCAGCGCCCAAACAAGCCCTGTTCATACCTATTTATCAGGAGGAAGTTATGTGGTCAATCTAACTTCGACAAGCAATACCTGTGGAAACGATGTAACCTCACAAACGATCATTCTTGAAACGGCTACAGCAAACTTTACGGCAAATCTTACGCAGGTTTGTACTGCTCAGGGCGTGGTTTTTACGGATAACTCGACAGCGGCAACTTCATGGGCATGGAATTTTGGTGCCGGAGCAAGCCCGGCAACTGCCACAACCCAAGGACCTCATACGGTAAATTATTCAACCTCCGGAAGCAAAACAGTGAGCCTTACTATTAATGGTGCAGTAACCGAAACAAAAACAAACTACATTACGGTTTATCCTGATCCAATTGCCGGTTTTACGTGGAGTCAGGCAGGACTTATTATTTCATTTAGCAACACTTCACAAAATGCGATCAGCTATTTGTGGGATTTTGGTGATGGAAATACCAGTACCGAAACAAACCCGGTTCATACATTTTCTGCCGACGGAACCTATTTAGTAAGCCTTACATCAGCAAGCGAAATGTGTGGAAACGATGTTTTTACCGAAACGCTTGTTTTAAACACGATTGGAATTTCGGAACCTGAATCGGCAAACTCTTTACAGGTTTTTCCAAATCCATCAAACGGAAACTTTAACATCAGAGCGACTTTTGATTTGGAAGATGTAACTGTTAAGTTGTACAACCTCCAGGGGAAATTAATCATCGAAACAAATGTTGGTTCGGTCAGCAAAGACAATGCTATCAACATTTCCACCGAAAACCTGACTGCCGGGATGTATTTCCTCGACATTTCATCCAGCCAGGAGAATTACCGGAGTAAAGTGTTCATAAAATAATTCCAACTCAAAATAAAATGGC
>CAIYZW010000263.1 GCA_903930725.1 uncultured Bacteroidota bacterium | reverse complement strand
GTGTTTGTTAAATATGAATTCTGGTTTAATTATTTGTGTAGGCTCCAAAAGGAGCAGGTGCCAGTGATTGTTGTTTCGGCGATTTTCAGGCCAGGCCAGCGGTTTTTTAAATGGTGGGGTAGGTGGCAGCTCAAAATGTTAAAATCAATAAGTCACTTTTTTGTCCAGGATGAGGCCTCCAAAGAATTATTGAACGCTGTTGGGATTTCGCAGGTTACAGTTGGTGGCGATACCCGGTTTGACAGGGTTTTCCAGATTTCGAAGCAAAAAAAATCTTTTCCGATTATCGAAACTTTTGTTGCCGGAAAAAAAGTGGTTTTAGCCGGCAGCACCTGGCCTCCGGATGAAGAAATCATCATTGATTTTATCAGGACAAAGCCTCCTGACACCAAATTTATTTTTGCGCCACACGAAGTACACGATGAACGCATCAAGTCGCTCATTGGCAAAATTTCTTCAAACGTCATCCGGTTTTCTCAAGCCAACGAAGCAAATATCTCCATTGCTGAAATTCTAGTAATTGATAATATCGGAATTTTATCACATCTTTATCAATATGCTGATATTGCGTACATTGGAGGTGGTTTCGGCGTTGGAATTCACAATATCCTCGAAGCAGCAACTTTTGGTAAACCTATAATTTTCGGGCCAAATTTCCAAAAATTTCGCGAAGCCAACGACCTCATCAGCCTGGGCGGAGCATATAGTATTCAGGGTCGCAGCGATTTTTCAGACCTCATTACCAAATTACTCGACAACAAATCTTTCCGGGGACAATGTTCGGTAATTTCGAAAAATTATGTCGAAGCAAAACGCGGCGCAACCGACAAAATCATCCGTTTTGCGAGTAAAAATCTGGTAAAGGAATAATTCCTGTTTAATGCAGCGAAGAGCCAATCAGATGAATGAATTCGGCGCGTGTTTTTTCGCCAAGAAAAGCGCCGGTAAAATCCGAAGTCGTCGAAACCGAATTTTGTTTTTGAATTCCCCGCATTGACATGCACATGTGCTGTGCTTCGATAACCACAGCAACCCCCAAAGGGTTAAGCGTTTTCTGGATACACTCCTTAATTTGTGTAGTTAATCGTTCCTGAACCTGCAAACGGCGGGCAAAAGCATCAACAACCCTGGGGATTTTACTTAGTCCAACAATGTAGCCATTCGGTATGTAAGCCACGTGAGCTTTCCCAAAAAAAGGTATCATGTGGTGTTCGCACATCGAGTAAACCTCAATATTTTTTATGATGACCATTTGCCGGTAATCTTCTTTAAACATGGCTGATAGCAAAATTTCTTCAGGATTCAGATCGTAACCATGCGTTAAAAACTGCATCGCTTTAGCAACTCTCTGGGGCGTTTTCTCGAGGCCTTCCCGGTCGGGATTTTCACCTATCAGGCGAAGGATTTCATGATAATGAAAAGAGAGTTTATCAAGAGTATCCTGATTGTACAAATCCATTTTTTCGTAACCATCCATCTCATTTTCGCGCGCCATATCGAGCATTATTTCTTTACTGGATTTTTTGTCAGCATTTTTTGTTTTCATTTGTTAGTTTTTAAAGTACAGTATATCAGCTATTAGCCATTGTTGTTTCCGTTTTCCAAAGCAGAGTTTTGATTAAACCAAAGCGCAAAAGTACAAAATAGCTCAGGACAAAATTTGCAAATAGTCGCCGGCCATAAATATGTTAATTAAACAATTGAAAGTTTTTAAGGTAAACTTCAGGTTTTGTGCTTGACAGTTTTAGACTATTTGATTGAGTCATGTTAAAATAGAAAAAGCCCGCAATAACGAGCTTTTCCAATTCTTAACTACTTAATATTAAGCATGATCATGCAATGATTTCATAAGTTTTTTCCGGCTAAAGAAAATCCGGCTCTTTACCGTGCCTATCGAAAGGTCTAAATGATCGGCAATTTCCTTGTATTTAAAACCTTCATGATGCATTTTAAAGGGAATACGATGCTCATCCTCAAGATTGTTAACAACCGTAGTTACTTCCTTATGTGATAAAACAGATTCAGGTGATGCATCTTCGGCAGATTTACTCGAGTTAAGAAAAAACAAATCTGTGGTCGAATCCAAAACCGTATTTATCTTGGTGTTTCGGCGATAATTGTTAATAAATGTATTTTTCATGATGGTGTATGTCCAGGCTTTCAGATTTGTATTTTCTTCAAATTTATCCCGGTATGTTAAAGCTTTTAAGTAGGTTTCCTGAACAAGATCTTTAGCGTCTTCCGAATTTTGAGTTAATGTATTTGCAAAATATGAAAGATTATCTTGAAGATTTGTAAGCTGTTTAGTGAATTCCATTGTTCCCATAGCTGTAAGTTTTTAGTGAAATAATGTTTAATAAATTCAATACAAAGTTAAACAAAAATCAGATCATTAAACAAAAAAAGCATTAAAAAAAGTTAATAAAACCATTTCATTATTATATGTAGATGAATATTAAGTGATTAGGTAAAAGTATCTAAAATAATCTGTTTAATAAATCATCAAAATTAATAAACACGAATTTTTGTTTTGTTTGATCCATAATTAATGATGCAAATGTAATACAGATTACAAGCATTTATTTATTCTAATTCTAAATAAATCTTAAAATATTACAAAATCAATGTATTATGGCGATTTTAAACGAAAAGGAAGGTACGAAGGCAAAATTGCTGGTTACGATGAATTCTGGTGAAACGGAGGAGTAAACCGGATTTTATAACGGAAACCTGAGTAAATTAACTCAGCATATCGAGTTGGATTTTAAGAGTATCAATGGATTGAACCAAAGTAACATTGCCGGGTAAAACAAACTCATGTAATTTGAACTGAAGGCCACCAACAAAGATTTGCTTCGTGGCAAACATGGTAGCAAGTTTTTCGACGTGATTTTGAACGACATTAATTTTGTAGTTCGTGGTAAAAATAGTCACTATGATGTCAGGTGCCTGAATTTGAGCAATTAATGACAAATCATCGAGCGGGACCATCTGACCAAGATAAATTACTTTATGTCCTTTTTTTTGTATCAGATAAGAATAGTAAAGCAATGATAATTCATGAAGTTCAGTTTCGTGAAGGTAAAGCAAAAAAGTTTTTTTATCGGGCAAATTGGATGGCCTCATCAATCCATCAATTGCAACAATCATTTTTTGCCTGATAAGATTGCTGATGAAATGTTCCTGTGCTGGATTTATGGTGCCTATTTGCCACAAAATTCCGATTTTCTCGAAAAATGGTGATAACACTTTGGTAACTGTATCCTCAAAACCAAGATTCAGGATTATCGAATTGAGAAGCTTTTCAAATTTTTGGCGGGCAGTGACGTAGTCTCCAATCTCGTCAGACTTGACCGCCGAAAGGTAGGCGATATCTG
>CAIYZW010000262.1 GCA_903930725.1 uncultured Bacteroidota bacterium | reverse complement strand
TCCCGAATGAATTTGCCAGCACTGAAGCGCCTTCGGTATTCAGAGATTTTCGTATTGCCCGGGTTTCGGTTTTCCCGCTACGCTACAACCCAGCCAAAAGAGAGTTGCAGGCCGTTTCGTCAATCACCGTAAGGGTAAACTTTGGCAAAGGCGAGGTAATAAATCCAAAAACTTCCAAACAACATAAAATTTCCCCTTCATTTGCAAAACTCTATCGCAGCACTATTTTTAATTATCAGAGTGTTTTGGATAACCGCTATGGAGGCAAAGAAGATGGCCGTGAGTTTATGCTTTGCATTATGCCTGATATTTTTCCGGCAAGTTTTCAGATTTATGCCGATTGGAAACGTCAAAGCGGAATTGACATTCATGTAACCAAATTCAGCGATATTGGCGCAAATGCCACAAACCCCGACATCATCAAAACCCATATTGCGGATGCTTATCATAACTGGGAAAATCCCCCAACTTATGTTTTGGTAATCGGTGATGCTAACGTTTTTCCTTATAAAACAGTAACTTATCCCGATTATTCATTCCCAAATGAAGATTATTTTGTTGAGATTGATGGCGATGATTATTTTCCTGAAATGATGATCGGCCGTTTTACAAACGAGGGCGACGTCCGCATGCAGATTATGATTAATAAATTTTTGCTGTACGAAAAAAATCCTTATACCGCAAATACTGATTGGTTTAAGAAAGCTACTGTTTGTTCGAATAACGAATATCAGTCACAAGTTGATACCAAAAGATTTACCGCCAATATTATGCTCAATGATGGTGGTTTTATGTCTGTCGATACCATGATGAGTGACGGTAACGGATGGGGAAGTGGCTGTACCTATGATTTAAACGATGTTACCAATGCAATTAATGAAGGGCGTAGTCATTTAAATTATCGCGGCGAAGGATGGTACAGTGGCTGGTCGGCAAGTTGTTACAGTTTTCAAACCGACGACGTTTCAAGTTTGAACAATGGTGAAAAATTCACTTTTGTAACCAGCATTGGATGTGGTGTGGCAGGATTTCAATCAAATGGCGGCAATTGTTTTGGCGAATCATGGGTTGAATTGGGGTCACTGGCAGCTCCAAGAGGAGCATGTGCATTTATTGGCCCCTGTTCTAACACGCACACTACCTACAACAACTATTTGGATAAGGGCATTTATGTGGGTATGTTTCAGGAAGGTCTGGATACTCCCGGAGAAGCACTTCTGCGGGGGAAACTTTACATGTACGGCATTTTTGGAAATGATTACTATACCCAATACCATTATAAAATTTACTGTGTTTTGGGAGATCCAAGCATACATATCTGGAAAGAAGTCCCAACAGTTGTAACCGCTGATTACCCTGCAACCATCCTTGTAGGCAACGATCAGGTTGAGTTCACAGTTAAATTTGCTTCTTCGGGACTACCAGTTCCGGAAGCAGAAGTTTGTTTGACCGGTGCAGAACTCTTTGCCACTGGTTTTACCGACGCTGATGGAAAAGTTGTAATCGAAATTTCACCCGAAATTGTCGAAACACTCACAGTAACTGTTCGCGGAAAGTGGGTTATTCCGATTCAGAGTACGCTTGAAGTAATACAGATTCTGGAACTCATCGAACCGGAAGGTGAGCCTGTAATTGTTGATTTAGACGGAAATACGGATGGATTGATAAATCCAAACGAAAACTGTAACATCACCTTTACTTTAAAGAATTTTGGAACGCAAACCGCAAACAATATTCAGGCTACGCTCACAACACCAAACACAAATTATGTAAGTATTGTAACAACCAATCCTGTGAATTTTGGAAATATGACCTCGGGAGGAACGGTTACAGGAAACCCATTCCAATTTTTTGTAAAACCAAATTGCCCGATAGGCCAGATCATTACGCTTCATTTGCATGTATTTAGTAATACAAATGCCTGGGATTATGATTTTACCGCAGAAGTTATGGGCTGCGAATTAAAGTATGATAATTTCGTGGTTTACGATGCCGATGAGCCGGATATGAACTTCAGAATGGATCCGGGTGAAACGGTTGTTTTGGTAGTTTCGGTTAAAAATACTGGTGCCGACATTGCACCCAATGTTAGTGGAATTTTATCTTCAAACGACCCTTACATCACTATCCCCGATTCGATTGGAACTTTTGGGACGCTGGCAATAAACGGGACTTCAACCAATTCTGATTTTAACTTCATGGTAAGCGTTGATCCGGGATGCCCAGTTGGACACATGGCTCAATATTCGTTAAAACTTTCCACACAAAACGGTAATTATCCTTATCAAACAATCGAAAATGTAAGTATCCCTGTTGGCCTTCCAATCGAAACTGATTATTCAGGACCTGATGCCTATGGCTATTATGCCTATTCGAGCGACGATACTTTTTATGATGAGACCCCTGATTTTAACTGGTCTGAAATTTCATATTTTGGAACGCTTATCACATTACCAAACCAAAGCGATTACACACAAACCATAAGCTTACCTTTTGCTTTTAAATATTACGGCATCAATTATAATCAAATCCGTGTAAGTACCGATGGCTGGATGGCCTTTGGAAGTGGCACACAAACAGCCCCTCAAAATACTGTAATCCCTAATAACGACAATGTAAATAATATGGTAGCAGTTTTCTGGGATGATTTGTATGATAGCGAGTTTTTTATGGGGAAATTAATCTATTATAACGATTATGTCAACAACCGCTTCATTATCGAATGGGACAGTATCTCTCACAACAACTTCCTATCGGAACCCGAAAGAGAAGTTTTTCAGGCGATATTATTAAACCCTGTTCATTATCCTACCGCCACTGGCGATGGTGAAATGATATTTCAATATAAAACAATAAAAAGACCGGAAAGTACAACCATCGGCATCGAAAACGATGCTCAGGATATTGGTTTGCAATATGTTTTCAACAATAATTATGCTGCTACAGCTACAAATTTAGTGAGCAATATGGCTATAAAGTTTACCACCGAACCACCCTTCTCGACAATAATTACAGGGGCTGGCGCCGGTGTGGTCACTAAAAATCCCGGAAACTTAAAGCAAAATCATCCAAATCCATTTAGTTCAAATACCTGGATTGAATACACTTTGCCGAAATCGGGAAACATGTCCCTGAGCGTTTTTAATTTAAATGGCGAATTGGTTAGTACCCTTCAAAGTGGTAACCAGGCAGCCGGAAATTATTCGGTTGAATGGAATGGTTTAAATAATGCCGGAAATCAGGTGAACTCCGGTATTTATTTCTATCGCCTTCAAACAGAGGATTTAGTTGGAACCATGAAAATGTTTTTAGTAAGGTAGATAAACACAAATCCGCGAAGAAAACACCAGTAAACGACTTTAAACCTGACAGGTCTTTAAGACCTGTTGGGTTTTTTCGACAGCCTGGCAGGTTTAAATGGAGCTGGAAATTGAAAAGAATTCTTAATAAGAATTACAAAATGAGGTGGGTATTTAATAAGTTGTTGGAATTAAACCGGAAAATGGATGTATAGTTTTTACACTTTGCTCATCATCATCATTCTGGCTTCAGTTTTGGGTATTGTCGAATACATCCGTCACCAAAAACGGATTTATTCGATTCCTATCCGCATCCATGTTAACGGCACCAGGGGCAAATCGAGTGTTACGCGGCTCATTGGTGCAGCTTTGCGGGCTGGCGGGATTTCGAATATCACCAAAGTTACCGGGACATTCCCACGACTTATCATCGAAGATGGCAGCGAAACTTTCATCCACCGAAAAGCTTCGGCAAATATTATCGAACAATTATCTATTGTCAAATTCGCAGCCTCCCGAAAGGTACAGGCTCTGGTGATGGAGTGCATGGCCTTGCAACCTCAATACCAGACCATTACCGAGAAAAAAATGATCCATTCAAATATTTGTGTGATGACCAATGTAAGGTTGGATCATACCGATGTAATGGGGCACACGCTGGAGGAAATTGCCGAAACAATGGGAAGGACAATTCCAAAAAACGAGCATTTGTTCAGTTCCGAAAACGTGATTCCTGAACTCTTAAAAAACATTGCTGACAAGCGAAGTACAACTTGTCATTTTATTGATCCCGAAATTGTTTCGCAGGATGAAATGAAGGGTTTCAGTTATATCGAGCATCGCGATAATGTTGCTTTGGCGCTTGCTGTTTGCCAACATCTTAACATTGATCGCCAAACTGCATTAAAGGGGATGTACGACGCGATTCCCGATGCAGGTGTTTTAACCCGTCATCGGGTTGAAGCGTTTAATAAAAAGTTGGTTTTTTACAATGCTTTTGCAGCCAACGATCCTGATTCGACCTTGCTGGTCTGGAAAAAAATCAGAGATGAGATTGGTTTTGCGGGAAAGCGTATAATTCTTTTAAATACTCGTCAGGACAGGCTTTATCGGGCACGGCAGTTAGCCGAAATGGTAGCCTTGAACCTTGAAGGCGAAATTGATTATCTGATGCTGATCGGACAATCGGTGGATGTTGTCGAAAATATTGCGGTTGGCTGCGGAATACCTTCTAAAAAGATAGTTGGTGTTGGATGGACAACCTCCGAAAAAGTCTTCGAAAATATTTTAGCTGTCACCGACAAAACTTCGACTATTGTTGCAGTTGGCAATATGGGCGGGATGGGTGCCGAATTGGTTGGTTACTTTGAAAACAGAAGCACAATGAATCATGATTGAATTAGCAATTACTTTAGGTTTAATTTTTAGTTTGATTTCGTATGAAGTTTTTGGCCTGGCAGCGGGTGGAATTGTTGTTCCGGGATACATAGCCCTGCAACTTTCGCACCCCGACAGGCTAGCAGGGACTTTGGGGGTAAGTTTGCTCACCTTTTTAATAATTAAAGTTTTGGGGAACTACACTTTTCTTTACGGCCGCCGGCAAATGGTGCTCGCTTTATTGATTGGTGCCCTGTTAGCAGGATTTTCGCGGCATTTTCTTACACTCAATATTTCATCAACAACCATGGAGTTGCAGGCTGTTGGCTGGGTGATACCGGGTTTGATTGCGCATTGGTTCGAAAAACAGGGAATCATTAAAACCATCAGCGTTTTATTTGTTTCATCGGTGTTGGTGCGTTTAATTTTGATTTTATTCTTTGCAGGTGCCCTGTTACCTGATTAATTCTAAAACCGAAAACTGATGTACAAATTCAGAGCAAAATCAAATATCGTTTTAAGTGTATTATCACTTCTGGCATTGCTTGCGCTTATTGCAGTTGAGAATAGCAAAATTGATTGCAAGCAAAAATGGTACGACGAAAAACTCGAGGCAGCCCAGCTTTCGCAAACAGCAGCCAATTGCCTCAAAAATTTTCGTTTCGAAAACGGCGTTTTTATTGATGCCATCAACGACCCAAATCAAACGGCGTTGATAGGCCAGGAATATACTTTAACCACAACCGACCGCGGCTATATTGACGCAAAACTCTCGTCAACCAACCCAAATTTTGCAGCGATAATCGTGCAATACTTAAAAGAGGCCGGTGTTGAAGAACGGGATAATGTAGCGGTTGCCTTTACGGGATCATTTCCGGGACTTAATATCGCGGTATTGGCAGCCATCGAAACCCTGAAATTAAATCCGGTCATCATCACTTCTGTTGGATCATCTAATTTTGGGGCTAACGACCCCTACTTTACCTGGCTCGACATGGAAAATGTATTGTATGAGTCCAACGTTTTTCGGCACAAATCAATAGCGGCCTCCATTGGCGGCGGTTTCGACGAAGGACGTGGGTTAAGTCCGCAAGGCAGGGAACTGCTTATTCAGGCCATCGAAAGGAATAAAGTGATTTTTATCCAGGAAAAACATCTCGAGAAAAGCATTTCACGCCGAATGGAAATTTACGATGAGCACAGCAAAGGGCAACCCATAAAAGCTTTTATTAATGTCGGTGGTGGAATCGCCAGTCTCGGAAACACTGTTACCGGAAATATTATCCCGGCAGGACTTACCAAATATCTGCCTGTGAGTAATTTCCCTGTTCGTGGCGTGCTTATCGAAATGGGGCAACGCGACATTCCCATCATTCATATTATGAATATTAAACAGTTACTGGCGAAATATGGGCTGCCTTACAGCCCATCTCCCTTGCCAGAACCTGGCGAAGGAGGCATTTTTGTTCATCGCGAATACGATCTTACCATCACGACCATTGCCACACTATTTTTAATTCTCGTTATCGTTTTTGTTTATTTGAGCGAGCGGAAATTCCACCGTCTCGGAACCGACCTTGTTCCTTTGCAGAAAAACCAACGTGCCAACAGAGATGATTCAGAAAATATACACGATTTGTAAAACTCAACGAAGGAGCAACTTCGTCACATAAAAAAATTTAATAAAAATACGTATGAAAAATTTTAGACTCTTAGTTTTAATGCTCGCCCTGGCTTTGATTTCATCGGGTGCGATGGCTCAATCCGCCTCTAAATCCAAATCTCTGAAACCAACGGGATTTCAAAAAAAGGTAACAACCTTAGTCTCCGGTAAATCGAGAAATTACTATTCGTTGAGCGACAGCACTCCTTCGGTTGTTTCGTGCAACGGACCCGGAAAACTTCGGGTAATTTCCCGCGGAAGATTTGTTCCTGGCAAGACTGATAAATTGGCCTATGAGATTGTTTATAATCTTGATGGCGGGGGTGTAAAAAGTGAAAAAATGAGTGGCGTTGGTCGTTCAAAAACGGCAACCTACTTAAATGGAGCTTTAGGATTACCTGGCGAACTAAAAGATTTTGAAATCACCTTAGGGCGAGGAAATCACAGCATCGAATTTACACTAAAAGACGGAAATACAGCGGTTGCCGTGCAATATGTTTTTACACCAACCAAGGCAAAAAAGCTTGATTGGGTCGAGTTTAGCCCACTCCGGCCATCGGAGCCTATCGAAATCAGCTCAAAAGAAACGATGACCACTTATTTTAGGGCTTCGGAGGAAAAACCAGTAAAAATTGAAGTTAACGGACCCACCGAAATGCGC
>CAIYZW010000261.1 GCA_903930725.1 uncultured Bacteroidota bacterium | reverse complement strand
TTTGCAACAAGTGAACCTGTATTTATTTGAACATCAACAACAGTAGCCTGGTTTTGAATTACATGTACATTTTTTATCGTCTTCGACGCAACTCCAGGGAAAGTAAATGTAAAATTGTAGGTACCCGGTGCTAGCAAACGATGATAATTTCCCAATTCCGGGGCCGAATAAACGAACGATTCATCCAAATCATGACCAATTATCTCAACTTTTGCAACCAAAGGCAAGCCTGTCAACGAATCAGAGACGATTCCACTAACCCCAAGAATACTTTGCTCCATATAATTGAGCAACGACCGGTAATTCCAGTTCCAGAAATTTGGTAACCCAGATGCGGATGGGTTTTTGATGTCAGATATTTCCATTGTAACCTCCCGGCAATGATTAAAATAGTTCATATAATCCTGCCTGCCACCAAAAACCTGGTACCAGGCATATCCATTTGTGACCCCATTGTTCAAATAATCCATATAGGTTGAAGGTGAGTAAATATGCACAGTATCAGCATACTGGCGAGATACTGTAAACCACCAATTGTTATCGGCAGTTAATCGTGACCAGGTATCCCAAGGGTAGTTGATTACTTCAACTCCACCATGAAAATTTGCCGACATTACAAAATGATTATTGGTTGCCAACTGCATAAAAGCCACTGTTTCAGGTTGCCATGCATTTCCGTCAGGATGCTGGCCAGCCTGTGGGTCGGGATAATTGCGGTTTAAATCAACAGAATTTCCGTTAAATCGCCTGGCGCCGGTTACCGAATTATTTCCTCCATAATAGGTTCCATCAGGGTTTGAAAGCGGGTTTATCCAGATTTCGATGTTGTTTACCAAATTGGTAACCTTTGGGTTTGTACCATAATTAACAAGCAGGTAATCAATAAGCCGAAGCAATAAAATGTAACCGGTAGTTTCGTCGCCATGAATGGTTCCGGTGTATAAAAACTGTGGTTCTGCTTCATGAACAGCAATATTATCCGAAATTTTCGCCATTAGTAATTGTCGTCCATTTACGGTAGTTCCTATGCTAAAAACCTGGCAAAGATTGGGGTAATTTGTTGCAAACTGATACATCATATCAACGTAGGCGGTGTAGGTTGGATAAAAATCCCATGCTAATATTCCTTTAACATCAATCGAATCGAGCATTTTTGGATTTTTGAGCAGGTCGCCGGGATTAGGCAGAATTTCGTATTCGATTCCAAGTTTTTTAAATTCCGAAAACTCCTCCTGATTTGCATAGGCAAAACAAATTCCATCATCAAACTGATCGAGCGAAATCATCCGGGTGAGCTTTTCCAAAGGAACCTGATCGGTAATCCTGAATTTGAAATAAATTTCGGCCGATAATTGCGCGGAACTATCCTTAGAAAGTGTGATCTGACTATTTTCCTGAGCAATAATAATCATCGAAATAAAAACAAAAATGATGGTAAAGTATGCTTTCATATGAAACGATTTTACTTTTTATTCTATTTAAGTGCTCTTTCGTTAAAGATAAGGTAACCAATATTTAAGGCTACAAATACCTGTTCTTCGGGATTATCAAAATAATTAAACGACAAACTGATTGGTCCGATTAAAGTATGATAAACCAATGATCCCGCAAAGGCATAATACCTGCTCGACAACTCCTTTCCAAGGTAAGCCGTATTATCTTCTGCCTTCATGATTTGTTGGTAAGGCTGAAAAACGTAGCTCTCGGCCCTGACATCAAATCTTTTGCTGAGTTTTAAAACTCCTTTTAAACCAAATGACCCATAATTATAAGCCCGGTAATTTGAGAGGAAAAGTGTTTTGCTCTCGGGGACTGACTCAAAAGCTGGTGCAGCAAGCAAACTGGCGGTATAGTTCGAAAATACATCTTGTGTCGAAAGATGCAATTCGCCATAAAACCCAAACGTAAACGGCCCAATCTTCGTAAAATAATTATCCCAAACCACCCTTAAACTGCCCCAATTATGATTTTTGTTAATAATTGTCCCGTAATTCCCCGAAAGCGAACCACTTGTAAATCGCTCATCACCATTTACCAAAGTTGCCGAAAGCAGGAAATATGCGCCCGAACTGGCATACTGTTTACGGTCGAGGGAGTTCAATTCCCACGAAAGCGATCCTGCATGACATTTAAATCTGGTTCTGTCGGTCGTGTCCTCACGTGTAAAAGTATTACTCTGGTAATATTGATCTTCCAAAATTCCAACCGTAAAATCTGCTTCAACCTTGCCTTTGTTGGTGGCAGGAATAGCAGCAAAAACCCTGAAATAATTATCGTCCTGTACTAAAAATGAAGGAGTAATATCTTTAAAAAAATAAGTTGTGCTTTTAAAATAGTCGTAATGATTGTAAACCACCTGACCACCAATCGAAACAGGGGTTTTCATCGGAAAGTCAAGTCTTGCTCCAAGAAAAACAGAGGTATAAAATTTCCCGAAATTAACGTTGCCCTTCACCCGCAAAGCATTACGAAACAAGTACTTGTACTGCAATTCGACAAAAGCCTGGTTGGCCAGCCGGGATGAAATATTTCCACCAAATTTTGCAACAAATTTATCGGCAGGGTTAATTTTCAAAAACAGATTGTATTTTTTGGTTATCGTATCAAATTTCATTGAAGGCGAAATATGCCCTATTTTATCATCAGCAGCGAGTTTAAAATACTCGGGCTCAATTTCGGCAAGGGTGGCTTGTGGAGATTTATGAATCAAAGTCTGGTAAATATATGCCGATTCGCGTTTATTAAGCCCACTGATGTAAATGCTGTCAATCAAATATTTAGGATTGCGTTTAACAAAATTCTTCCTCATTTCGGCAACCTGGTTGTTTTGATTTTCATGGTGCACAAGCTTTTTAATCTCATCCATCCTCAGCAGCGTTTCGTCATATCCATTTTTAATAAAAGTGTTGGTTTTCGAAAAATCAACCAGACTTACCTTGTCAACCGGCGGTTCTATCAGGATACCACTATTAATATTTAGCGTAAAATTTGTTTCCGACATCAGCATATTTTGAATTTGCGTCAGGATATCATCAGGGTCGGATTTAGGGTAATTACCGGCGACCTTGCTCCCGATTATTACATCGGGCTTAAAATCGTCAATCACCACATCTGAGGGGAAGTTGTTGTACATCCCGCCATCAAAAAGCAGGCGGTTATCAATTTCGACAGGTTTAAAGTAAAATGGAAAAGTAAGCGAAGCCCGGATTGATTTTCCGAGGTCACCACTTCTCAGAATCACAGCTTTATTGGAGTCAATATCAGCGGCAACGCATCTGAAAGGCACAAAAAGGCTATCGAAATTATATTGGCAGGCAGCCGAGGCACCGGCAAAAAGCTTCATAAAAAGGAAATCCATTTCAACCGGCGAAATGATATTTGTGGGCAGCATGGATGTAAAACTCTTTTTTAAATCCATATCGAGGCTTATCCAGCTTGCATCGGGAGGTTCCTTTTTAAAATAATAGGTGTATTTTGGGTCGAGAAGGCCGTTTGACCAGCGCATGAACATCTCCGACGAAAAAAATTCCTCAATTTCGGCTGGCGAATAGCCCGAGGCATACATGCCGCCAACCAATGCCCCTATCGAAGTTCCGGCGATATAATCAATAGGAATGTTGTTTTCCTCAAGTGCTTTCAAAACCCCGATGTGTGCCGTTCCGCGTGACCCACCACCACTTAAAACAACTGCAACTTTTTGTCCAAAAGCCCCTTTAAATGCTGAAATCAGCACCAAAGCAATTAAAAGGAAACAGATTTTTCTACAAAGTGATTTCATCTTGGCAATAAACTCGATAAGAGGGGATAAAATTACTTCATAATTTTTTCATGAAATAACCAGAAAGGAAAATGTTAAAAAAAACCTGTCAGGATTAAAAGCCCCGACAGGGTTTGTATTGCCTTTTCTGTAAAGATTTTCCTGTAAACAAATTTATTTAAACTATAGTCAATGCCTGCTCGAGGTCCGAAATAATGTCATCAGCATCTTCGATTCCAATTGCAAATCTCACAAGTCCATCTGTAATACCAGCCTGAATTTTCTTTTCATGCGACAGCTTGGAATGCGTCATCGAAGCCGGGTGCTGGATAAGTGTTTCCACGCCCCCAAGCGAAACAGCAAGAAGTATGAGTTTTACATTGTCCATGAGTCTTTTACCAGCATCAAGGCCACCTTTCAATTC
>CAIYZW010000260.1 GCA_903930725.1 uncultured Bacteroidota bacterium | reverse complement strand
TCTGCAAATCTTCGCCAAGATCATTGAAATAGTCGCTGTAGCCTGCAACGCGGACGATTAAATCGCGGTATTTTTCAGGATGTTTTTGGGCATCTTTGAGGGTTTCGGCATTTACAACATTAAACTGGATGTGATGGCCATCGAGGCGGAAATAACTGCGCACCAGTTGCGATAAATTTACAATGCTGTCGTCATCTTCAAAAAATGCAGGCGAAAATTTCTGGTTGAGTAAAGTTCCTCCGGTACGGATATGGTCAATTTTGGAAGCCGATTTTATCACGGAAGTCGGGCCGTTTTTATCAGCACCCTGAACCGGCGAAATGCCCTCCGATAAAGGTTCTCCAGCTTTCCGGCCATCTGGTAGGGCGTTGATTACACTTCCAAAATAAACATGACTGGTGGTTGGTAAAAGGTTAATCCGGTAGGTGCCGCCGCGTGCAGTCGGCCTTCCGTTTACCGAGTTGTAGAAAATCTCGAAAATCAGGCGTGTCTGGTTATCGGCGTAATCTTCGTCGTTGCCGTATTTTGGCGTTTCGTAAATAAGCTGGTAGCGTAGCTTTTCGAACCCTTCAAAGTTGTTTTTCAAAGCTTTCAGGAAATCACCCATCGAAATATTTTTCTTATCGAAAACATTATATTTAATGGCTGTGAGGCTGTCGGTGAGACTGCCGAGACCGACACCTTGTATGTAACTCGTGTTGTATCGGGCACCGCCGGAATTGTAATCTTTTCCGTTGGCCACGCAATCGTCAATAATCAGCGAAAGGAAAGTTGCCGGCAGGTTTTGGGCAAAGAGTTTTTCGATGATGTTGTTGCCCTTGATTTTGATGTCGGCAAAATGATTTTCCTGCAATTTGTAGGCATCCATCAAATCATCGAAAATTTTGAAATTGCAAGGATCGCCGGTTTTAATCCCGATCAGTTTTCCGGTTCTGGGATCAACACCATTATTTAAGGTGATTTCGAGAACCTTGGCCAGGTTAAAATAACCGGTCAAAATATAGGCTTCGGTGCCAAATGCCCCGCTTTCCACACAGCCACTGGCGCCGCCGTTGCGGGCATCCTCCAGAGTTTTTCCCTGTCGTACAAGTTCCTGAACGATGGCGTCGGTATTGAAAATCGAAGGCTGCCCGAAGCCGGTTTTCGTAATTTTTACTGCGCGATGAATGAAGTTGTCCGGGTTTTTCTTGCTGAGTTGCACCATCGAGCTGGGTTGCAGGATGCGCATTTCTTCGATCACATCTAAAATAATGAAACTTAATTCGTTCACAGCATCCGAGCCATCGGCTTTTACGCCGCCGAGGTTGATCAGCGCAAAATCGGTGTAGGTGTTGCTTTCTAAAGCAGTTACACCAACTTTGGGGGGCGCAGGATGGTTGTTGAATTTCACCCAGAAAGCCTGCAAAAGTTCGGTGGCTTTTTCCTTCGTCAATGTTCCGTTTTCGATGCATTTTTTATAAAACGGGTAAAGATGCTGATCTAACCTGCCAGGGTTGAAGCTGTCCCAGGGATTGAGTTCGGTGATTACCCCAAGATGCACAAACCAGTAATATTGAAGGGCTTCGTGAAAAGTTTCGGGCTTGTTGGCCGGAATATTTCTGCAAATGGCAGCCATTTCAATTAGTTCAGATTTCCGGTTTTCATCATTTTCTGAAAGGGCAAGTTTTTCCAATTCTTCGGCGTGGCGATTTGCAAATATGATGATGGCTTTGGCCGAAATAGCCATTGCTTTTAATTCTTCATGTTTATCGAGGGCTTGCTGGTCGCGGTAAAAATCGAGGTTTTCGGTGGTAAACTCAATATCACGGAGAATATCGTTCATCCCTTTTTTGTAGATTTTATCGCCAGCGACGGTGTGCCCGGGAGCGCGTTGCTCCTGAAACTCGGTAAACATCCCGGCTTTGTAAGCTTCAAGCCAGGCTTCGTCCATGTTGGCCATGATTTTTTCGCGGTTGCTTTTGCCTTTCCAAAATGGAATGATCACATCGCGATAAGCGGTTTTGGTTGCTTCATCGGCTTTAAAGTAAACTTTTGAGCGCGTGTCGAGGACTTCGAGGTCTTCCAAAGTATGCAGGCTGACCTCCGGATAAGTAGGCGTAGCCTTGGGAGCAGGTCCCCGTTCGCCAACGATAAGTTCGCCATCGTTGATGCAAATGTGTTTATTTTTTAAAATGTGTTCAAAAGCCAGTGCACGCCTTACCGGCACCGAAACTTCAAGCATCTGGCTGCTTTTGTAAAACTCGGTAACCAAAAGTGCCCGCTCCACCGAAATCCGATTTACAGCATTCAGGCTTTGTTCTCTTAATTTTTTGATACGATCGTTCATATTTTTTTGTTTGTTTTTTTTCTTTTTTGCGGAATCAGCCGCCAATTTTAACTTTAAAACCTTCATTTTCAAATCTCGATTTAATTATTTGAATCTGAGATTTCTCCAAAACCGGGAGATTGATTAACCTGTTCTCCTTCTCAAACCTGCGATATTTATTTTTTGCAAAATCATGATAAGGAAGGAGGTGAACTTCCTTAATTTTCCCATCAAAACTATTTAATAATTCGATCATATTTCCAATTTCATTTTTGTGGCTGTTGATGCCGGGAATCAAAGGAATCCTGATAATTATGTGAGCGTCATTTTCGGTAAGAAAACGAAGGTTTTTAAGAATTAATTTGTTCGAAACCCCTGTAAATTTCCTGTGTTCAGCTTCGTTGGTGTGTTTTATGTCGAATAAAAAAAGGTCGGTTAGTCCCAGAATTTCTTTAAAATATTCGGTTTTGGCAAAGCCGCTGGTATCAACCGCTGTATGAAATCCTTTTTCTTTGGAAGCTTTCAAAAGTTCGGTCAGGAATTCGGGCTGCAGCATGGGTTCGCCACCACTAAAAGTTACGCCACCACCTGATTCATCATAAAAAACCGATTCCTTTTCCAGGATTTCGATTACCTCTTCGACCGACATTAATTTGCCAACAATTTCGGTTTTATCGAACGAGATTCCATCGAGCAGGTTTTTTTTTACATCAGTTTCCGATTTCACCTCCTGGCTTTCGGGGTTGTGGCACCACCAACAGCGCAATGGGCAGCCCTTGAGAAAAACCGTGGTTCGGATTCCCGGGCCATCATGAATGGCAAATCGCTTAATATCAAACACAATACCTTTCATCAAATCGAAAAAAAATGGAAGAATGGAAAAATGGAAAAATGGAATGATGGAATTTAAGATGCTGGTTCAGAATAGCCAGCACTCGTACAATCCCTTGCCGAAATGATGATAAAGACTCAGATGGAAGTTTTGCTTGAGCATTTGCTTCGCAATAATTTAAGTCGCAAAAATAGCATGGTTTTAAGAATTTTACCAGAAAAAAATCAATTTGAATAATCTTTAGGTAATTCATTTAAAATCAATCATTTTGCCAACAATCAAAAAAAGCTGATGCCTCCCGGTTTATTGGGTTACTTTTGCCAATGTATGAAATTAGAATTATTACCGGAAGCGCAACCTTTACCAGGCTTTACACATCCTAATACTTTGCTTTAAAGCACTTGCTCTTAATGATCCGGATATTTGAATGAAGAAAAAATTTTTATCTAATCTGATTCTTATACTTTTTCTCAATCTTTTGATCAAGCCCTTTTGGATACTTGGTATCGACAGGGGTGTGCAAAACGTTGTAGGTGCTGAGGAATATGGGTTTTATTTTGTAATCTTCAACTTTTCTTTCCTGTTTAACATTCTCCTCGATTTTGGCGTTACCAATTTTAACAATCGAAACATCGCCCAAAATAACCAACTGCTCAAAAAACATTTTTCGGGTATTGTTATCATCAAGCTTTTCCTGGCGGTGCTTTTTACCATCATTACATTTACCACAGGGATTTTAATCGGTTATGATGCCGAACAACTGAAACTTCTTGGTTTCTTGTGTTTTAATCAGTTTCTTTTGTCGTTTATCCTTTACCTGCGGTCCAATATTTCGGGTTTGCTCATGTTTAAAACCGAAAGTATTTTATCGGTTCTCGACAGGGTTTTGATGATAATTATTTGTGGTGTACTGCTTTGGGGGCATCTTACCGATGAGCCTTTCAGGATAGCTTGGTTTGTTTATTCGCAAACAACAGCATACCTGATAACTGCATTAATTGCTTTTTGGATAGTTGTAAAAAAAGCTGAATTTGAGCGACTTAACTGGAATTGGCCTTTTTTTGTGATGATCATCAAGCAGAGTTTCCCTTTTGCTGTCCTTGTTTTGTTGATGACTTTTTACAACAGGATTGATTCGGTGATGATCGAACGGCTTCTGCCGGATGGAATTGGTGATGAACAGGCTGGGATTTATGCCTCCGCTTACCGGTTACTCGATGCTTCAAACATGATTGCCTACCTTTTTTCGGTGTTGCTTTTGCCTTTGTTCTCGAAAATGATAAAAGATGGTAACCCCGTTGTAAATGTGGTAAAGCTTGCTTTTACGCTTTTGATTATTGTTTCGGTGATAGTTTCGTTTGGGTCTTGTTTTTACAGCAGCGAATTGATGGGAATGCTTTATAAAGAGCACGTTGAGCAATCGGCAGATGTATTTCGTTTAATCATGCTGGGCTATATTGCCATTTCTTCTACCTATGTTTTTGGAACGCTCCTTACAGCAAACGGCAACCTGAAACACCTCAATTTTGTTGCTGGCGGTGGCATGTTACTCAATTTTCTGATTAATCTGATTTTAGTTCCACAACTTTATGCCGTTGGATCGGCTTACGCCAGTCTGATTGCCCAGTTTGTAACGGCCATTTTGCAGGTTTTTCTGGTCATAAAAATTTTCAGATTTAAAGCCGACTATCGTTACATTACCAGCATTTTAATGTTTATTGGTGGTGTTTTGGCAATAAATTATGTTTCGAAATTGGTTTTCGGAAACTGGATTTATAATTTCATTTTAATGCTGGTTACATCGTTATTGTTGGCCACTGGCCTTAAATTATTGAATATTAAGGGTTTTATAAACATTTTAACAAGCAAGGAATCATTTTAATTCATAGGATCACCAACCCAACAAATAAAAAATGGGCATCATAATTCATTGCCCGGCTAATTTAACCGAATAGGCACAAAAAAAATCCTATTTTTGTGCTCTCATTTTGATAGTCACAGAAGTATGGTTTTTAGGAAAGACGACAGCGAAAGTTTTGATTCAACAAATATTTTGTTGTTTCTGCACAAATGGCGAAAGCCGCTGATAATAGTAACCTCCGTTGCAATTATTGCTTCAATCATTTTTTCATCTTCTTTTTTTATAACTCCCAAGTTTAAGTCCACTGTTATTTTGTACCCGGCAGCTTCAAACGCCGTATCGAAAGCTTTGCTTACCGAAAACCCCAGTGCCACCGATGATATTTTAAAATTTGGTGCTGAGGAAGAAACCGAACAAATGCTTCAGATCCTCAATTCCAACAAAATTCGCGATAAGGTAATTGCAAAGTACGATCTGATTAATCATTACGGGATTTCGCAAAATTCAAGGTTTAAAAATACCTTGCTGTACGATGAATACGACCAGAACATCACATTCAGACGTACCGAATTTATGGCCATAAAAATAACAGTCCTCGACAAGGATCCGCAAATGGCTGCCGATATTGCAAACGATATCAGTGCGTTGCTCGATTCGACCAAGAACGACATGCAGCAGGAGCGTGCTCAAAAAGGATATTCGATTGTTAAGGAAAAATATTTCAAGCTTAAAGATGAAATCCAGGTAATGGAAGATTCGCTCAAAGTCCTCAGGGAATTTGGGGTAATTGATTACGAAACCCAGGCCGAAATGATTAACCAGCAGTTGGCTATCGAACTGGCTCATGGAAATAAAGGTGCTGTTGATCGTTTGCAGGCTAAACTCGACGTACTTGCAAAGTATGGTGGTTCTTATGTTTCGATTCGGGATGCACTCGAGTATGAGAAGAAACAATTGAGTATGCTCAAGGCCAAATACGAAGAGGCCAAAACCGATGCCGAACAGGTTTTACCTTCTAAGTTTGTTGTTAACAGCGCCTATAAAGCCGAAAAAAAATCATACCCAATCCGTTGGATAATAGTGGTAATCAGCACTATTTCGGCATTCTTGCTCACGGTTGTCATAATACTCATTATCGAAAACCTTAGTAATTATTTTCCGTCGCAATTGGATTTTTTAAATGCTTTTCAGCCAAAACAAAATAATATCGGGGCCACAACGGTAAATAAAGAACCACCAATTCCGCCTGGACAGCCACCTCAAGTTGTGCAGGACCAACATGAAATGACGCCAAAGGTTATAATGCAGCAAACCCCGGAACCAGAAAAATCAACAAAACAAAAAGAAATAATAACACAAGAAAAACCAAATAGAATAGATAAGCCGGATAATGATGAATTAATTCATAACCAGGAAAATCAAATGGAGATGTACTTTAAAAATATCAATATTCTCAAAACACTTTTCAAATGGAAAATTCATTTGGGTGCAATCGTTCTGGTAAGCATAGTTGCTGCAGCGATCTTTTCGGGGCCAATTTTTATAAAGCCAAAGTTTGAATCATACGCAGTGGTTTATCCTGCAAATATTTCTCCCTATTCCGAAGAGAGTGAAACGGAGCAGATGCTTCAGTTTTTCCAATCCAAGGATATCCGCGATAAGATTATCGAAAAATATGACCTGGCAAAAAGGTATAAAATTGATCCTTCCTATAAATATTATCAAACCGCCCTCATTGGTGAATATCAGAAAAATGTGAGCATTTCAAAGACTCCTTTTGAATCGGTAAAAATTGATGTAATGGACACCGACCCACAGGTAGCCTGTAACATGGTTAATGATATTATCAATTTTTACAATGAAAAAGTATTAGAAACTCATAGGACAAAGTACAGGGAAGTAGTTGATTTCCTCAGTAAGCAACTTGCGCTGAAAAAGATTGAAATTGATACTGTAGAAGCTCATTTACTGGTTTTGCGTCAACAATACGAACTTTTTGATTATCCAAACCAATCGCGCGAAATTGCACGTGGGTTTTTAAAAACTGTTGATGGCAACAATTCGTCAAATATTAATCATAAAGACGTATTGCGCTGGAAAAACAATATCCAGGAAAAAGGTGGTGAATTTGTTTTTTATAACGATCGTTATTATGATTTGGTTAAAGAATATGGTGCCAATGCGAAGGATTATGAAGAAGCAGTTAAAAATCTTTCCAAAGAAATAACCTTTTCGAGTGTTGTATCAAAACCGTTCCCTGCCGACAAAAAGGCATATCCTATCAGATGGGTTATTATGGCCATTGCTGCGGTTGCATCACTTTTTTTCTCATTTATCATGGTAATGGTTATTGAGAATTATCACGTGGTTTCGAAAAAACTTTAACCATTCTTTGTTTTGACCGATAAAGCAAAATTATATTGGGTTTATGGAATCAGCCTGGCGTTCATTGCCATGAACATCGTTCTGATTTTACAGGATTTTTATTGGACGTTGTTGTTGCCATTAGTTTTGATGGTGCTGGTGATGTATGTTTTTGCTTTGGACAAGTTAATTTTGCTAATCACTTTTTTAACACCTTTTGCCATTGTACTCCGAAGCATGGATGTAGGGCTGGGAGTTTCGTTACCAACTGAGCCATTGATGTTTGGGGTTCTGGTGATTTTTGTTCTAAAGCTGTTCTCCGGATTTCATTATGATAAAAAAGCCCTCACTCACCCCATTTCGATAGCAATTATTGTTAGTCTTAGCTGGCTTTTGATAACTTCTTTTACCAGTGAAATGCCTGTAGTTTCGATCAAATACTTTATTTCGAGGCTTTGGTTTGTGGTGCCATTCTTTTTTGTTGGCGTAATCCTTTTTAAGAAATTCGACAACATCAAAAAGTTCATCTGGCTTTACGTTATCTCTCTTGTTGGTGTAATTATTTATACACTCATCAACCATTCGCAATACGGATTTGATGAAGAAACAGGCCACTGGGTAATGACACCATTTTACAACGATCACACTGCTTACGGTGTTGTTCTGGCCATGTTTATTCCGATTATGCTGGGATTTTCCTTTAACCAAAATGCAACTAAGTCGCACCGGATTATTTCGTTTTTGGTGTTTTTACTGATGATAGTTGCAGTAATTTTTTCATATAGCCGCGCTGCATGGATAAGCCTTGTTGTTGCCCTTGGTGTTTATATTTTGGTAAAGTTTAAGATAAAATTCAAATGGGTAGCTGCAGTTTTTGTAGTTTTCGTTTTTTTGTTCATTAGTTTGCAACGCCAGATTATTGATACGCTTGAGCGCAATCAACAGGATTCTTCTACCGATTTTGTCGAGCACATCACCTCCATTTATAATATTTCCACGGATGCGTCGAATCTCGAACGTATCAACCGATGGCAGGCTGCAATAAGGATGTTTAACGAGCGCCCTTTCTTAGGCTGGGGTCCCGGAACCTATCAGTTTTTGTACGCACCCTTCCAACGGAGTAAAGAGAAAACCATAATCAGTACAAATGCCGGCGACATGGGAAATGCCCACAGCGAATATATTGGCCCTATGGCTGAACAGGGAGTATTGGGTCTTGTCTCGGTGTTGCTCATCATTATTTTTTCGATAATCACCGCTTTAAAAGTTTATAAAAAGTCTGAAAATGAGGAAGTAAAGCTCATTAGTATTATAATGCTACTGGCTTTAATCACCTATTTCATTCATGGTTTTTTAAATAATTTTCTCGATACCGATAAGGCCTCAGTTCCCGTTTGGGGCTTTCTTGGGATAATTGTAGCACTCGATATTTTTCACACCCGCAAAGCCAAAGAAATCATCGAAACGAAGGAACCTACGGAGTTATCCACATAAAAAAAAACTGCCATTCGATTCGAATGGCAGTTTTTGTTTACGGGAAGGATTTTGTCAACTTCTTCCCTACTGGCGACTGGTGACTACCTGCCTCCTTTTAAAAATTTATTTTATCTTATAAATTAAATCCGGCAACATTCGCACGGCGGCCATTTCACGCCATTTTTTGCGGGCTTCCACAGCCGGAGCGCCAAAATAGGTCTTTCCACCTTCGATGCTTTTATCAATGCCCGAATGCGCCAGAATAACTGCGCCTTTTCCTACCACCAGGTCTTTGTTTACTGAAACTCTTCCCCAAAGTATTACGTCGTCTTCGATAACAGTAACTCCTGCAATGGCTGCATGTGAGCCGATGAGGCAGTTTTTGCCAATGTATGTATCGTGGCCAATCTGGCAAAGGTTGTCCAATTTTGTGCCTTTATCAATGATTGTATCGCCTGAAACACCACGATCAATAGAACAAAGCGCACCAATTTCGACATTATCTTTAATAACCACATTTCCGCATGATTCGAGTTTGCGATAGCCATCGGGGCGACGCTGAAAATAATAAGCATCAGCACCTAAAACACTGCTCGAATGAATCACAACATTGTCGCCGATAATCACATGATCGTAAATACTTACGTTGGCGTGGATGATGCAGTTTTTGCCGATTTTAACGTGGTTTCCCACAAAGGTGCCGGGCTGAATCATGGTTCCTTCACCAATTTCGGCCGAAGGGCTGATAAATGCTGAAGACGGCTGGAAACTTCTGAATTTCCTGACCAATTTTACGTAATCGCCAAAAGGATCGGTCGAAATAATCAAAGCTTTTCCTTCAGGGCAAGGAACTTCTTTATTGATAAGAATAGTGGTTGCCTTTGAGTTTAGCGCCTTGTCGTAATATTTGGGATGATCAACAAAAGTCAGGTCACCTGCTTCAACCATGTGGATTTCGTTTATTCCGGAAACCTCATGGTTTGGATTGCCATCAAATCTGGCGGTTAAAAAATCAGCAATCTCGCTGATGGTATAATTTCTGTCTAATTTCATTTGTTATTTAATTAACACATTTACAATTTGATAAAAAAATGGCACATGCCTTTATTAAGCCTGTGCCGGATATTTTTTTTCTAAAGTTGCTTAGCCTTTTACTCTTTCGGAATAAACACCTGTGCGGGTATCAACTTTAATACGTTCGCCGTTTTCGATGAAGAGTGGAACGCGAACCAGCGCACCGGTTTCGACGGTTGCTTCCTTTAAAGCGTTGGTGGCAGTGTTTCCCTTTTCGCCAGGCTCGGTGTAGGTAATCAGTAAATCAACATAAGCCGGTAATTCGCAGGTGAGGGCTGTTTCGGTATCGGCATGGAAAAGAATTTCAACTTCCTGTCCTTCTTTAAGATATTGAGGGGCGTCAATGATGGCCTCATCAATGAAGGTTTGCTCGTAATCCTGGGTGTGCATAAAATGGTATGATGAGCCATCTTTATACAAAAACTGGTATGGACGGCGCTCAACACGTTGAACGTCAATTTTTACACCTGCATTAAAGGTGTTGGGAATAACTCTGCCGGTTTTAAGGTTTTTTAATTTTGTGCGCACGAAAGCACCACCTTTACCGGGTTTAACATGCTGAAACTCGACAATGGTGAAAAGTTCTCCGTTGAATTCAATCACCAGGCCGTTTCTGAAATCTGCTGTTGTTGCCATAAAATATTCTGTTGTAGTAGTTAATTCTGAATTTATTGATTATCCGATTAAATTATTTTTTATGAAAATGAACGTCATTTTCGGTTGGTTTAAGCTTTCTCACTATTTCTTTTGTCGAATCGTGAATAGCCCTTCATAATGCCGCGTGTTGACTTTTGGATAAATGCAAGTATTTCGTCCCTGTCGGGGGTTGCCGGAAAATCGGCTTCAATAATCGAAACTGCCTGTGAAACATTGTATCCTTTTAAATAAATGTAGCGGTAAATATCCTGAATGGCGTTAATACGTTCGTTGGTAAAACCTCTGCGACGTAAGCCAATCGAATTTATCCCGACATACGAAAGCGGCTCCCGTGCTGCTTTGGTAAATGGTGGGACGTCTTTACGAACCAGTGCCCCTCCCGAAATATAACAATGCGAACCTATCTGGACAAATTGTTGCACAGCAGCCATCCCGTTTACGATTGCGTAATCATCAATGGTGATATGGCCGGCTAATGTGGCTGCGTTGGCTAAGATTACGTTGTTCCCGATGATGCAGTCGTGGGCCACGTGAACATAAGCCATCAGCAGGCAATTGTCGCCGATAACGGTTTCGATATTGGCTTTTGTGCCACGATGTATTGTTACAAACTCGCGGATGGTGGTATTGTTACCAATTTTTACGGTTGTTTCTTCGCCGTCGTATTTTAAATCCTGGGGTGTGGCGGCAATTACTGCGCCCGGGAAAATCCGGCAGTTTTTACCAATCCGGGCACCTTCCATGATGGTTACGTTTGAACCTATCCAGGTACTTTCGCCGATTTCGACGTTTTTTTCGATATTTACAAATGGCTCAATCACAACATTTTTTGCGACTTTGGCCTGGGGATGAACATACGCTAAAGGTTGATTCATTTTACTTGTTTTTTAACGATTTGTGCAAGCATCTCAGCTTCCATAACTATTTTATTTCCAACGTAGGCGAGGCCTCTCATGTGGCAAAGGCCACGACGTATCGGGGCGATCAGGTCGAGTTTAAAGAGTAGGGTGTCGCCAGGAACAACTTTGCTTCGGAATTTTACACCATCAATTTTCAGGAAAAAGGTAAGGTAATTTTCAGGGTCAGGTACCGAATTCATCACCAAAATTCCACCGGTTTGCGCCATAGCTTCAATCTGAATTACGCCCGGCATAACGGGTTCATCAGGAAAATGGCCAACAAAGAAAGTTTCGTTCATGGTCACATTTTTAATGCCCACAACGTGTTCTTTGCTCATTTCTAATATTTTGTCCACAAACAAGAATGGAGGCCTGTGTGGGAGGAACCGCATGATTCCCTGAATGTCGAAAAGCGGTGGTTTATTCATGTCGTAAACCGGAATTTTTTCCTGAGCCGATTTTTCGATTTCTTTGCGGATAAGTTTGGCAAATTCGACGTTGGCTTTATGACCCGGCCTTGTAGCGATAATATGCCCTTTGATAGGTTTTCCGGCAAGAGCAAGGTCTCCGATGACGTCGAGTAATTTGTGGCGGGCAGGCTCATTCGGGAAATGCAGGTCGAGATTGTTGAGGATGCCTTCGGATTTTACTGCAATTTTGGGCTTATGAAATAATTCGGCAAGCCTGTCGAGTTCATCCTGGTCAACAGCATTGTTAACAAAAACGATTGCGTTATTAAGGTCGCCGCCTTTTACAAGATTATTTTTAAGCAAATACTCGAGTTCGTGGAGGAACACAAAAGTCCGGCAAGGTGCAATCTGGGTTTGAAAATCGGCAATTTTATTCAGGTTTGCATTTTGCGAAGTAAGAACGTTGCTTTCGAAATCAATCATTACCGAAACCTTAAAATCTTTACTTGGCACGGCAAGGATTTCTATTTTATTGGCGGGATCAGCATAACTCAAAACCGATTCGATTTCAAAATAATCTTTTTCGGCGTTTTGTTCTTCAAGACCCGCTTCGAGCAAGGCTTCCACAAAAAACCTGGCACTACCATCCATGATAGGCGTTTCGGGGCCATCCATTTCGATAATGGCATTGTCAATTTCGAGGCCAACCAAAGCAGAAAGCACATGTTCGATGGTTTGAACACTTGCTCCGTTAAGTTCGAGGGTGGTTCCGCGCGATGTATCCGTAACATATTTTACGTCGGCAGGGATTTCCGGCGCACCATCTAAATCGGAACGTTTAAAAACAAAACCATGATTTACCGGGGCAGGCCTGAAAGTAAGGTTTACTTCGCGGCCAGTATGAAGGCCTGGGCCTTTAACTGTAACAGCTTTTTTTATCGTTTTTTGCATCATATAAAATTGCTAAGAAAATGGTTTTCGATATCCCATTTTTGGGTTGCAAAAGTATCAAAATTTTCAAATTAATTGGTTGTCGAAATTTTGCGCAAAAAACTGATGTAACAATAAAAAAATCAATACGTACCGTTAACATATCATTCGGCTGTTTTTGGGGTATTTTGGTGGGAGTTGGATCAGATTTTTTCGATGAAAACAAAAGATGAACTTTAAAAGTTAAAAGGACTGATTAAAAATTCGCTTTACAAATACAACCTTACAACCCGGTTTTGGTTTGCAAAGGATAAAAATGAAGCAAAGCCTGACAAGGCCAGGAGTTTGGGTTTCCGGATGAAACCTGGATGAAGTTTATGAAAATGTGAAGACCATTAGCGGCGGGATGAAATAAGCCTGATTTTCTTATGAAAAATAATCAGAGTACGCTTCACATCCAGTAAAAAACTCAGCCGGGGTTAGTCCTGATAATGCTTTAAACTCGTTGTTCATGTGTGCCGGGTCGTAAAAACCACAATCGTACGACAAGTCGCTGAGGCGTGAATTCGGTTTTTTCTGTTTGTTGTAAATTGCGTGTTGAAAACGGACAACGCGAAGGAAATGTTTGGGCGAAGCTCCAATGCAACCCGCAAAAGTCCTTTCGAATTGTTTTTTGCTCAAACAGGCTTCCGAAGCCAAATTTCCAACACTAATCCTCCCCCTGGTTTGATTGACGCATCGAATGACTTTGCTGATCCTGTCGGCATCATACTTTTTAAAGTTTCGTTTTAACTGTTGTAAAAGAAAGTTTTCGACAATCGGAATTTTATCGGCGAAACAGGCTGATTCCGACAATCTGGTTTCAAGTTCATCTGTCTGCCCTTTTATCAAAAACCTGAGAGGAATATTCTGATC
>CAIYZW010000259.1 GCA_903930725.1 uncultured Bacteroidota bacterium | reverse complement strand
TTTATACGCGTCGAAGTTGCCGAAGTTTTGTATCCGGTTCAGCACAGCGGCAGTGAGCGCCGGGTCGAGCGGGGCATCAATAATAAGCTGACGGAGTTGGGCGAGTTTGCTGCTCCGGTATTCCTGATTTGAACGAAAGGCTTCCTCGGCAAGCATATTTTGAATAAGCGTATCAATACCGTGGCCGGCGATGTGCTGCTGATAATAATAAAACGGGATGGCAAAATAATCTTCCGGAAGCGGGATGCTGTCGAGGATGACCAGCTCGGCAAGATTGGCCGCCTTTCCGCCAATGGTTTTTACCGAAGAAATGCTTTGGCTGCCCAGTTCGATGAGGCCGGAAGTTTCGGTGTCTTTTTGGAGAACCACCGGCGTTTGCGGCTCCCGCTGATTCCAGAAAGCTGTTGCTTCGTCAATATTTGCTTTGCGGATGTAAAACGAATCGCTTTCCACTTTCAAAAATACCAGTTCGCCCAAAAGCGAATCCAACAAAGGATTTGTCCAGCCATCTTTTAAAGCCATATTTGGCGTATGGCGGTTGTGGCTCAAAATATTGATGTGGCTCAGGGTGGTTTGAAATTCGGTGGTGATGATTCCCGCAACCACCGAAACGTCGTTCGGAATTCCATTCAAAACCACCAGATCGTGCCGGCCCGGGTAGGCTGTAGGGAGTTCGCTTATTTCGACTTTTCGCAAAAAGCCATAGTTTTCTTCCAGGTTTAAGGCCTGGTAATTTTGCCCGGCATACAATTCTTCTGAACTGATTATCGGGACATCCGGGCAGTTTTTCCATTGCAGGCTGTTGGCATGAAAATATAGCTTGTCGCCGAACCAGGAGGTTTCGCGGAGTTTCTGCCAGGTGGCTTTGATGCCGTCGCAGTCAACCCTGTCCCAGGAGTCGAACTCAAAAATATATTTGCCGATATTCCGGTGATAATTGATGGTGATGAGGTTTAAAAACCGCCAGGGGCTGATGTTGTACTGTGTCCAGAAAAAGTTGACGCTGCCGTATTCGTAGCCCAGCACGGTTTCGGCAAAGCTAAAATGGCTCGGATATTTCTTTACGTTGGTGTAATAAATGGTGTCGTCAACAAAATCGTACAGCGCCTTGATGGATTCGATTTCGCCGTAATTCGTTTTGGGCGGGCTGCCCTGAAGCATGTAAAAGGCTTCGTAATTGGGCAATTCGTTAAAATAATCGAGCTCTTCGTAACTTTTCTTTAGCAGGTTAACCCGGATAAGACCTGCCTGATCGTTAATACCAACTTCCTGCGGATAATAGCCGGGTTTTGTAAAAATCAGACTGCTGTCGCACAGCGGCGTGGGCGATGAAGTATTTTTTGCTATGGCAGGATTAAGGTTTGTCCCATCCGAAAACAGCAGCAGTTTTATGTTTTGCCGGTTTGTGGTGAGGTTAAGAATATAAAACCCTGCCGAAGGCACAGGCAGTTGCAAACGTCCTGTCTTGCCTGATTTTGCCGAAAATATTCCGGCGCCTTCCAGCGAAAACATTTTTATCTCAACCTCCTCCTTCAAATCCCAGTAAACCCAATTATTCAAAACAGCGTATTGATCATTGTTTTCGTTGGCTGTGGTGCCAAAAGGGTTGAGCTGCATCGTAAAAAACCCCGAAGCATTGGTTTGTGTGGTCAGCCCGGTATTTGATGACGTTACCGTAACACCGCCCAGTGTTT
>CAIYZW010000258.1 GCA_903930725.1 uncultured Bacteroidota bacterium | reverse complement strand
GTCATAAAGTTATTGCAATACGAGCTGTTATTCAGTAACATACGATGTCAACTATTTTGAATCGTTTCAAACTACATTGTATCTACCAAAAAACATATCATTTTTTTTGTATGTATCATTAAAAAATTGAATTTTGCGCTGGTTTTAAAAATAAACTTACAATGAGTGCTGATTCGTTAATATTATTCTTTATCGTGGCCACAGTGCTGGTGGGAGGGGCAATTCTCTTCTCCACATTTATGGCACCCACATCTTCAAATCCTGCAAAATTTGAACCTTACGAGTGCGGAATCCCCACCAAAGGAACCACCTGGCTTCAGTTTAATGTTGGTTACTACCTTTTTGCGATCCTCTTTTTGATTTTTGATGTGGAAACCGTTTTTGTGTTTCCCTGGGCGGTTGTGATGAAGGAGCTGGGAATGGTTGCTTTTGTCGAAATCGTGATCTTCTTTTTCGTACTTGTTTTAGGATTGGCTTACGCCTGGAAGAAAAAAGCTTTGGTATGGGAATAAAAATTAAATCCATGAAAAATGAGGATTTCAAGGACAATGAAGGTCTTGAAATTCTTAAAGAATCAAAAGGTAACATCATATTAACCACGATAGACGATGTTTTAAACTGGGGCCGGTCGAACTCGATCTGGCCTTTAACGTTTGCAACAAGTTGTTGTGGGATCGAGATGATGGCTGCCGGCGCTGCACGACACGACTTTGCCCGTTTTGGTATCGAAGTTTACCGCGCAACTCCCCGCCAGGCCGACGTAATTGTTGTTGCCGGGACCATTGTTCATAAAATGGCTCCTGTTTTAAAGCGGCTTTACGATCAGATGGCCGAGCCAAAATATGTTATCGCAATGGGTTCATGCGCCATTTCAGGCGGTCCTTTTTATTATAATTCATACTCGGTAGTTCGTGGTGTTGACCAGATAATACCGGTTGATGTGTATGTTCCCGGTTGCCCGCCACGTCCCGAAGCATTGCTTTATGGCGTTATGCAACTCCAGCGCAAAATCAAAGCCGAATCATCGCTCGGCAGAACTTTTAACAGCAAGGAAATTACCAAATGAATAACGAGCAATTAACAGCTAAGATATTGAGTTTTGAGCCTTCTGCTGAGGTAAAAGATGGGCTGCAATATCTCACCGCCACCGTTGCGTTTGACAAATTACACACCCTGGCAAAATCCCTTCGCGAATCGAAGGATACAAATTTTGATTATCTCTTTTGCTTAACAGGCATGGATTACGGCGATTCGTTAGGTGTGATTTATTATCTCGAATCAACAAATTTAAAGCATCAGCTTGTGCTGAAAATCGTATGTGCCGACAAGGAAAAACCAGTTTTAGATACGGTTTGTGATATCTGGAAAACTGCCGAATTCCTCGAGCGCGAAGTTTTTGATTTGTTAGGGATAGATTTTAACAACCATCCCGACATGCGGCGTATTTTCCTCGAAGAAGATTGGGTTGGCTATCCTTTACGTAAAGATTATTCTGATAACAACATCATAGTTAAGTAAGCCATGGCAGAGATCATTCAAGATATTCAGGAACAGGAGTATTTGATAAATATGGGGCCTCAGCACCCTTCAACACACGGTGTGTTGCGGCTGGTGCTTTCGCTCAGGGGTGAAACTGTTTTAAGCGTTCAACCTCACTGTGGCTACATTCACCGCGGCATCGAGAAAATGTGCGAGCGGCTTACTTATCAGCAGATTATACATCTTACCGACCGGCTCGATTACCTTTCGGCACACATCAACAACCACGCGGTTTGCATGCTAGTCGAAAATGCTTTGGGTGTCGAATTACCGGAACGTGTGAAATATATCCGCACCATCATGGATGAGCTGGCACGTATTGCTTCGCATCAATTGTGGTGGTGTTCGTTTGGGATGGATCTTGGCGCTTTAACAGCTTTCTTTTATGGCCTCCGCGACCGCGAACCTATCCTCGATATTTTTGAGGAAAGTACCGGTGGACGCCTTATCCAAAGCTATTATACTCCGGGCGGTCTGATGAAAGATATTCATCCCGGATTTCAGAAAAGGGTGAAGGATTTTATAAAAATGTTCCGCAAGAAGATTAACGAATACGATCAGTTGCTCTCCGGCAATGTGATTATGACCCAGCGTACTCAGGGAATCGGCATACTTACCGAAGAGGAAGCTATTTCTTTTGGCGTTACCGGTCCGTCGGGCCGTGGCTCAGGTTTTGAATGCGACATCCGCAAGCACCATCCTTATTCGTTGTATAATAAAGTGGAGTTTAAAGAAATCCTTCGTACCGAAGGTGACTCTTTTGCCCGGTATTCGGTGCGAATGGACGAAATGAGGGAATCTTTAAATATTATCGAGCAATTGATTGATAATATTCCTGCCGGTGATTTTTCGGTTAAAATGAAACCTGTCATCAAACTTCCCGAAGGCGAATATTACCAGCGTGTTGAGGCTGCCCGGGGCGAATTTGGCGTTTTCATCTCAAGCAAAGGCGAAAAATATCCTTACCGGGTAAAATTACGCTCACCAAATTTCAGCAACCTTTCGGCACTTCATAGCATTGCTCACGGGCAAAAGATTGCCGATTTAGTTGCCATTGGGGCATCGCTGGATTACGTAATCCCCGATATTGACAGATAAAAAACATTAAATCCATCATCAAGTAAAATAATAATACCGAAATAAATGGAATTCAATATTTACGATTTCACATCATTTACCAAATGGATTGACGAGTCGCTTAATGCAGCGATGAGTCCTTTTTGGGTGATGATAACTGAAATGGCGATAATTGGCGTTGCCATCCTGGCATTTTATGCACTGGTGGGCTTGTTCCTGGTTTATGCCGAACGTAAGGTGTGTGCCTTCATGCAAAACCGCGTAGGCCCGAACAGGGTTGGTCCTTTTGGCATTTTTCAAACCATTGCCGACCTCCTCAAATTATTGATGAAGGAACTTGTTTACATCAAAAATGCAGATAAGTTACTTTTTAACATTGCGCCATTCATCGTAATTACGGCCTCATTTCTGGCTATTGCCGCCATTCCTTTTGCAAAAGGATTACATGCCATTGATTTTAACATCGGGATTTTTTATGTGGTGGCGGTTTCGTCACTTGGCGTGATCGGAATTTTACTTGCCGGATGGTCGAGCAACAGTAAATATTCGCTGATTGGCGCTATGCGTAGTGGCGCTCAGATTGTTAGTTACGAACTTTCGGTGGGATTGTCGCTGATAACAATGGTAATTTTGTCGGGTAGCATGCAGCTTTCAACCATTGTTGAAGCCCAGGCCAACGGTTGGTTTATCTTTACCGGACATATTCCGGCAATCATCGCTTTTGTCATTTACATGATTGCTGCTACGGCTGAGACAAACCGCGGACCTTTCGACCTTGCCGAAGCTGAATCTGAGTTAACCGCAGGTTTTCATACCGAATATTCCGGGATACGTTTTGCATTTTTCTTCTTAGCCGAATACATGAACATGTTTATTGTTGCTTCGATTGCTGCCACCATTTTCTGGGGCGGATGGATGCCATTTCACGTTCCGGGTTGGGAAGGCTTTAACACCGTGATGGACTATATTCCGCCATTTATCTGGTACATCGGTAAAACGGCTGTGATAATCTTTATAATGATGTTGTTCAAATGGACTTTTCCGCGTTTGCGGATTGACCAGTTGCTCACCCTCGAATGGAAATATTTGTTACCTATTAACCTTTTCAATGTTGTCCTGATGGCTTTTATCGTCCTCATGGGCTGGCATTGGTAGAAACTGAAGAATAAAATTTATTCGATAATGAGAGGATTAATCAATTACTTTTCCGGCATGTTCAACGGTATAATATCGTTGGTGAAAGGCATGGGCGTAACCGGAAAATATTTTTTCACCAGCCCTGTAACTATCGTCACCCAGCAATATCCCGAAAACCGGAAGACGTTGGAGATGTTCGATGCATTTAAGGGTGAAGTTACCATGCCGCACAACGAAAATAACGAGCATAAATGCACCGCCTGCAATATTTGTCAGATAAATTGTCCCAACGGATCCATAGAAGTTGTGTCGAAAGATGTTGTTAACGAGGAGGGTAAAAAGAAAAAGGAACTCGATAAACACCATTACAATATTGGGATGTGCAGTTTCTGCGGTTTGTGTATCAAGACATGTCCATCAAATGCCCTGGCCTGGGGACAGGAATTTGAGCACGCCATGTTTACACGCAATAAGTTCGTTAAAACACTCAACAACGAAGGTTCCAAACTAATTCAAAAGAAAGGAGTCGAATAATGGAATCCATTTTGGGCAACCAGGTCATGTTCATCATTTTTTCGGCAATGATTGTCATGTTTTCGATATTAACCGTAACCAGCCGAAGGATTTTAAGAGCTGCCACATTTCTGCTGTTCGTTTTGTTAGCAACGGCAGGATTGTATTTCATGCTTAACTACCAGTTTCTGGCAGCGGTTCAGATTACGCTTTATGCCGGTGGTATCGTGGTTTTAATCATCTTTTCAATATTGCTCACCAGCCACATTGATCATAAATTTGATAAAGTTCCCGCCCAAAAACTGATTATGGGTGTAATTGCCGCCGGCGGTGGAATTGCCATCAGCCTGATGACTTTGTTAAGTTATAATTTCACGCCCAGCAACCAGCAACCCATTGATGTTGATATGAAAACCATCGGGAAGTCGCTGCTAAGCTATGGCGACAACGGCTACGTGCTGCCCTTCGAGGTAATCTCTGTTTTGTTGTTAGCTGCCATGATTGCAGCCATTGTAATTGCTAAACGTAAAAAAGTATAAGCCATGTTGTTTGAAGGTATTCCGATAGAATTTTTTCTCGTTACCAGCACCATCATGTTTTTTGTTGGGGTTTTTGGATTTATCACCCGCGAGAATATCATCACCATCCTGATGTCGATCGAACTGATTTTGAATGCGACGAACATCAATTTCCTGGTTTTTAACCGCTATTTGTATCCTGGCCAGTTGGAAGGCCATTTTTTCAGCCTTTTCGTGATTGCCGTTGCAGCCGCCGAAGCCGCTGTTGCCATTGCCATCATCATCAATATTTACAGGCGGTTCAAATCCATTGATGTGGATAATGTTGATGAAATGAAAAATTAATTAAGGTAAGTGTTTAAAGTAAAAGTCTTTTAGAATGACTAATTTCAGCTATACCGTTTTTATTGTCCTGATTCCATTTTTCACCTTTTTGGTGCTCGGATTGTTCGGGAACAAGATTAAAGCAAAAATGTCGGGATTGATTGGGACAACAGCTTTGTTTGTTTCGTTCATGCTTTCAGTTCTGACTGCCTACAACTATTTTTTCCTTTCGGTAAAAGTTGATGGCGCTTTCCAGAAAATATTGGCATTTAACACCGTTTGGCTGCGTTTTACCGAAAACCTGCATGTTGATCTGGGCGTAATGCTCGACCCGATTTCGGTGATGATGCTTTTGGTTGTAACAACAGTTTCCTTTCTGGTTCATGTTTACAGCATTGGATACATGCATGGCGAAAAGGGATTTGAAAGGTTTTTTGCATTTCTTTCCCTGTTCTCATTTTCGATGCTTGGCCTGGTGGTGGCAACCAATATTTTCCAGATGTACATTTTCTGGGAACTGGTGGGCGTTTCATCATTTTTGCTCATCGGTTTTTATTATCAAAAACCATCGGCAGTGCTGGCTTCCAAAAAAGCATTCATCGTTACCCGCTTTGCCGACCTTGGATTTTTGATTGGTATTTTGCTGCTTTCTTTCAATACAAAAACTTTCGATTTTATCCAGCTCACCGACCCTAATGGCCCGGCTATGCTGACTGGTGCCGGAGCAGGTTTTATGGGTTTGTCGGTGCTCACCTGGTCGTTGATTCTGATATTTATTGGCGGTGCCGGAAAATCGGCCATGTTCCCGCTACATATTTGGTTGCCTGATGCGATGGAAGGCCCAACACCTGTTTCAGCGCTGATTCATGCTGCAACGATGGTTGTT
>CAIYZW010000257.1 GCA_903930725.1 uncultured Bacteroidota bacterium | reverse complement strand
TTTTTTAACTTAGTATTACCTCAAAACGGAAAACCAATAATGCTTGATGATACTTGTTATTTACTTGGCTTTCACAAATTAGAATATGCTGCCTACACGCTTATTCTTTTGAATTGCGATAAAGTTAAAGAATTTCTGCAAGCCATAACTTTCCCTGATGCAAAAAGAACATTCACAAAAGACATCCTGATGCGAATTGACATTCTTAAACTATCTATGCAATTTTCAGGATTAAAAATTAATGATGAACTAAACGAAATTAATGAGAGATTCAATTTGAATATAAATCTTGACAAGTGGGACGAATATATTAAAACAATGATGCCGGTTATTTCTCCACAACTTATGTTATTAGAATCAGAAGTACCATACAAAAAAATTAAACCGCTAACAAACCGCAAATAGGATATCATTGTGGCTACAAGTCAAAAGCACCTAATACGTTTCTTTTTAATTAGATGTAATGCCCAACCTACACCGTCCCCGCCCCCTCCACCACCTTCTTCCCCACCCCCAAATCAACAATAATCCTTGCATTCATATAATTCGTATAAAAGCCAGGATTCGCTATGCGGAACGAAAGCATAAGCATATCCAATCTGTTTTTCAGTATCGCATTCGTTTCCTTACAAAGCCCGTCAATAGCCGTTGTTGCCGACTTACGCACAGCCGTAGCATTACGCCGCTTCGGTATAGCCACAACAAACTGCCCAAGCAACCCCTCCAACAACGATATATCTCCTTCCGAAACATTATACCCCGCCAATTCCGCGACTAATGGCACAGCCGCTTCATATATAATCCGGGCCATATCGTAAAAAATATTGTCGCGCGCCCTGACAAGCTGCGTGGGCGTATAATCAGCAATCCCCATCAGCTCCGCATCGTTCGCCACACTCGAGTATGCCATCAGTCCGCCGCTCACCCGCAGCGCCTGCCGCGTCAGCGCCTCCCGCAGCCGCCGCCGCTCCTTCACCAGCCCCGACGCATCCTTTTCCTGCTTTTGCCGTTCCAACCTTATCGCCGCAATTTTGCCGTCCAGTTCAATTTTCGTCGCACCCATCGCCCCAACCGAAGCCCACGTCGCCTCCGTATTCCCCAGAAACGCGCTCACAGCCTCAAACATATTCAATTTGTTAATCTGATTTGCATTCATAACCAACCATATTTTAAATTCCGAAGCTAAATTATAAAAACTATCCGCTAACAACCAAATTTTAGCCCAAAAAAATCAGTTTTTATTCAAAAAAACACCTTCTCAAACCATACAAAGATGTTCTTTATCCAATTTAAGATGCTATTGTTTGAAGCTAAGATGCCATTGTTTCACCTAAAGACATTATTGCTTCACTCAAAGACGTCATTGCTTTACCTAAAGACATCATTGTTTCACAAAATGACGTCATTGTTTTATCTTAAGATGTCATTGTTTCACAAAATGACGTCATTGTTTTATCTTAAGATGTCATTGTTTCACTCAAAGACGTCATTGTTTTAATTTAAGATGTCATTGTTTTACCTGAAGATATCATTGCTTCACCTAAAGACGTCATTGCTTCACCTAAAGACGTCATTGTTTCACCAGAAGATAGTATTGTTTGTATTAAAGATGAATTTGCATCATCTTAAAACACCATTGTTTAACTAAAAAATGTAATTGTCCTGGTTAGAAATAGCTTTGGATAAAATAAAGATATTAATGAATGAGTTGAGATGTTGTTGTCCTATCGAAAGACACGAATGCTTCACCCGAAGATCTGTTTTATCAGCTTAAAATATCAATACCATCAAATTAATATTGAGATAAGATTAATGCAAACCCTTCCGCCGGTTCTTTTCGCTTTGAATAAGCCGCAGTTCGCGGCCGGTTTGGCCTTTTACCGAAGTGTTTTCTTCGGCACGCCTCACCAGATAAGGAACAACATGCTTTACAGGACCGTAAGGCAGGTATTTGGCCACATTATAACCGGCATTTGCCAGGTTAAAACTAATATGGTCGCTCATGCCATAAAGCTGCGAAAACCAACTTCTTTTATCATCCTTCGCAATGCCGGCTTCACGCATCAAATCGGCAAGCCACGCCGAGCTATACTCGTTGTGCGTCCCATTAAACACCGAAATCCGGTTGATATTTTCCACACAATACTTCAGCGCAGCATTATAATCGCGGTCGGTAGCTTCCTTATCGGGTTGTATAGGCGATGGATAACCAATTTTCGCAGCACGTTCGCGCTCTTTTTCCATGTAGGCGCCCCTCACAAACTTCGCCCCAAGGAAATAATTCCCCGCTTCAGCCATTTCGAAAGATTGTTTTAAGAAAGCAAGCCTGTCAACACGATACATCTGGAAAGTATTGTAAACAATCGCCTTTTCTTTGTTAAACTTAGCCATCATTGCATTCACAACCTCATCAATAAACCGCTGGTACCACGAATCCTCGGCATCAATCAACACAGGAACACCATTATCAAAAGCCGTCTGGCAAAGCTTTTCGATGCGTGCCTTGAAATTGGCGGCTTCTGCCTTTTCGGTTTCTGTCAATCGTTCGCCTGCACTCACTTTAGTAAGAACATCCGCGGTTGTAAAAGCGGTAGGTTTAAACACAGCAAACGGAATATTCGGATCTTTTGCCGCATTTTTTATCGAGCGGATGGTTTCGGCCAATGCGGCAGCAATATCTTCGGGCGACTCTTTGCCCTCAACCGAATAATCGAGGATGGCCTTTACGTTGAACTTTTCGAGTAGCCTCACATTTGGCTCACATTCGGCAATCGTTTCGCCACCAACAAACTGCCTGTAAATGGTTGGCTTAATAAACCAGTTTACCGGCAAATGCATTTTTATGGCTCTTTGCGCAAACGCTCCGCCAAATTTAACAAGCCATGGGTGCGACAAAGTTTTAAAAAGAATGTTTGAGCGCCTCAGCGCGTTGTTGCTCTTGCTTTGAAAAGCAATTTCGGTATTATCGAATGTAATCATTTGCCAATGTTTTTTAGATCACGAAAGTAAAGATTTCTTGAAAACAACCGAAAAATACGCGATCAATAAAAATTCAGAAACCCTTCAATATTTAAAATTCAGAAATCATGATCCGCAAGCCGGAAATTGTTTTTTCGGCAAACAACTGATGCCCGTAAACGCCGTTATTATCATTCATTGGCACAGCTTTTTAGCGGTTTCGATAGAATTAAAAAGGCAGGTTCATGTAATTTTTTTAGTTTTGATTCGTCAAAAACATGGTTTTGCATTTGTGTTTTGTAGTAGTGAACTGGTTCAAAAAATCATCGCAATATGTTTCTGATTGATAAATGGGAAGAGATTTTTAGTACCATCCGTAAAAATAAATTACGGACGTTCCTTACCGGATTTAGCGTAGCCTGGGGAATTTTCATGCTGATAATTCTGCTTGGATCCGGCAAAGGCCTCGAAAACGGCGTGCGCAATCAGTTTCAGTCGTCGGCTACAAATACGCTGTGGGTTTGGGGTGGACAAACTACAAAGGCTTTCAAAGGTCTGAAGCCCGGCCGCAGCATCGAATTCGAAAATGCAGATTATAAAAACCTTAAAACAACGTTGCCTGGAATTGGTCACATTGCTGGCCGCTCAAGGGTTTGGGGCGATAACAATATTTCCTACAAAAACGAATACGGCAATTTCGAAATCAGTACAGTTCACCCTGATTATCAAATTATCGAAAAAGTGGAAATGGTCGAAGGGCGTTTTGTAAATGAATTTGATGTTCAAAAAGCGCTTAAAGTAGTAGCCATCAGCACTGCGGTAAAGCAGGCGCTGTTTAAAGATAAACCGGCTTTGGGAGAATACATCAACATAAAAGGCATCCCTTTTAAGGTGGTGGGCATCTGGAAAGACGACAACGGCCGCCAGGATGAACTGCGCATGGTTTATCTTCCCATAACCACAGCTCAAAAAGTTTTTATGGGACAGGATCACCTTCAAACGCTTGCCGTTACTGTAGGTTCCAATTCCATCGCCGACAGCAAGCGCATGGAAGAAGAAATAAGGACCAAACTTGCCAGAAAATATGCTTTTGATGTGGAGGACAAACAGGCCATGTTTATTTGGAACGGTGTGGAGGAATTTAAACGTTTTATGGATTTATTCGCGGCCATCCGGATGTTTATCTGGGTTATCGGCATCGGGACAATCATTGCCGGAATTGTTGGTGTAAGCAACATCATGATGATTTCGGTGAAAGAGCGAACCAAAGAAATTGGCATCCGCAAATCTATGGGTGCCACGCCTTCATCCATCATCATGCTCATTATGCAGGAAGCCGTTTTTATTACTGCCCTTTCGGGATACATTGGTCTTGTTTTAGGTGTTGGCTTACTTGAGTTGATTTCACCGCTTATCAAAACGCAGTTTTTCAGTAATCCTGAAGCAAATCTTGGCATTGCTGTCAGCGCAACTATACTGCTTATTTTTGCCGGAGCCGTTGCAGGATTTGTCCCCGCAAGAAGAGCTGCTTCGATAAAACCAGTGGAAGCCTTGAGGGATGAATAGGAAAGGAAAAATGGAATGATGGAATGATGCGCTCCGCGCTCTGCAAAATTTAAAGAAGATTAAAAATGTTCGACAGGGATAAATGGCAGGAAATTTTCCACACGCTTAAAAAAAACAAGCTTCGTACGTTTATGACGGCCTTTGGCGTGTTTTGGGGGATTTTTATGCTCATCATCATGCTTGGCTCCGGCAAAGGTCTCGAAAACGGAGTATCGCAGGGCATGGGCAACTTTGCCACCAACAGCGTTTTCATCTGGACACAACAAACCACAATTCCTTACAAAGGCATGCCCAGAGGAAGAAACTTCAACTTCCGCAACGATGACATTGATGCACTTATCCAGAATATTCCCGAAATAAAATATTTGTCGCCAAAAATCCAGGGATGGTCGTCGGGAGATGGGAGCAACAACGTGGTTCGGAAAGATAAAACCGGTGCTTTTTCGATTCTTGGCGAATTCCCGGTGTGGAACCTCATTGATCCGATGGAAATCCCAAAAGGACGATTTTTGAACGAATTTGATATCGAACAAAAACGAAAAGTTGCAGTTATCGGCAGCCGTGTCCAGGAGCTTCTTTTCGATAAAGATGAAGACCCGATAGGCCAATATATCCGCATACAAGGTGTTTTTTTCCAGGTTGTGGGCACTTTTAAACCGCTCAATACCAACATCAATTTTGGCGGCGAAAAGGAACAAAGCATTTTTATACCCTTCACAACCTTGCAAAAAACCTACAATTATGGCGATATTGTTGGATGGTTTTCGATTACTTCAAAAGAAGGCGTAGCCTCGGCTGTTGTTGAGGAAAAAGCGCTGGAATTGTTGGCACGTCGTCATACCATTTCGCCGGATGATAAGGAAGCCTTCGGGCATTTTAACCTTCAAAAAGAATTCGACCAGATGAATGGTCTTTTTGGTGGAATCGCAGGGCTGATTTGGATTGTAGGGATCGGGACATTACTGGCCGGCGTTATCGGCATCAGCAATATTATGCTGGTAATTGTAAAGGAACGTACCAAGGAAATTGGCGTTCAGCGTGCGCTCGGAGCCACTCCTGCCAATATCATGAGCCAGATTATCACCGAATCGGTATTTCTTACATCTTTTGCTGGATATTTTGGTTTGGTTGTGGGTGTTGGTGTTATCGAAATAATAAATTTCCTGCTCATCAAATTTAATGTCGAAAACCAGATGTTTAAAAGTCCGGAAGTGGATTTTAACATCGCCATAACTGCATTGATTGTTTTGGTTATTTCGGGTGCTGTTGCAGGGCTTATTCCAGCCAGGCGTGCGGTTCGCATCAGGCCAATTGATGCTTTGAGGGATGAATAGGATTAAAATCCATTAAAAAATCATCAAATCAGTTTCTTTGCCTCCTCGAGTTTATCTTCCGGAATGGGGAATTCGTAAAACCTTATGTCCCAGCCAACGATTGAACTTTTCCAAATACGGAAAAACAAATAACTAAAACCGTTTTTTTCGATTATCTGCAATTTAAAAACTTCTCTCTTCTTAACGTTTAGTGGGATTATCTTACCGCAGAAATTAGCATACGTTTGTGTAATTGTTAGTTCACCCTTTGCCAATTCGTTGGCAAAACCATATTTGTTGTATTCAGCTTTTCGTATAAAAATGAACCCTATGAGAGCGGTGAGCGCGGCAACAGCAATGCCGGCACTTAGCATAAAACTGGTTGGTTGTTCGATTAAAACCACAAGCACAAAACCACCGGCACCAATTCCGGAAGCTACCGAATATAATGTCGCAGCACGGCTTACGGCTTCAGGAGTACATTTCCGCTCTTTAAAACGCTCCCATTCACGGCCTTTGATTTCCCAGTGTAAAAGCGTTGTTTCCTGATTAAAAACAGGGGTTTCGTCAATTTTTTCGTTACCTGTTAAGCCTTCACTTCTCAAGTAGTAGTAATTTCTTATTCTGATGGTTCCATTATAAACCATAAATAATCCCGGAATGGTGAATAATACCAAAACTACTATGGAAGCTACCAAATCCATGTCGTCATCGAACGCAGCATAGAAGGATACAACCGTCCAAAAGATTCCAAAAAGGATAGTTGCAATGCCTGACAGAAGTCGTTTCATTGGATTAGATTTTTGAATTTACCTTTCTATAAAGTGAAAAAACCTTTCTATAAACCAAGCAAAACTTTTACAGGATCATCGCCACCGAAGAGCATTTTGGCGGGATTTTCGAGCATTTCTTTAACTTTTACAAGGAAACTCACCGATTCGCGGCCATCAATAATTCGGTGGTCGTACGATAAAGCCACGTACATAATGGGGTGAATTTCAACTTTCCCGTTAACGGCAATTGGGCGCTCCACAATGTTGTGCATGCCCAGGATTGCGCTCTGCGGCGGGTTGAGGATAGGCGTGGAAAGCATCGAGCCAAAAACCCCGCCGTTGGTGATTGTGAAGGTTCCACCAGTCATTTCGTCGATGGTAAGTTTGCCGTTGCGGGCTTTGGTTGCCAAATCTCTGATCTGATTTTCAATTTGGGCCAGGCTGAGTGTTTCAGCGTTTCTGATCACCGGTACCATCAAACCTTTTGGCGCGCTTACGGCAATGCCGATGTCGGCATAATTGTGAAGCACAATTTCGCTGCCGTCAATTTGCGCATTAACCTGCGGGAAATGTTGCAAAGCCTCGGTAACAGCTTTTGTAAAAAACGACATAAAACCCAGCGAAATGCCATATTTTTCCTTAAATGCATCTTTGTATTTCCTGCGGATTTCGTTGATTGGCGTCATGTTCACCTCATTAAAGGTGGTGAGCATGGCGGTTTCGTTTTTTACCGAAACCAGGCGCTCGGCCAATTTAAGGCGAAGCGTGGTCATTTTTTTGCGTTCCAGGTCGCGGGTTCCTCCCCAGGAAGCAGCTTGCGATGCACCTGCTGAAGTTGCCGGAATATTTTTTTGATCATCCAGAAACTGAACAACGTCTTCTTTTGAAACGCGCAAACGCTTGTAAAATCCAAGCAGGTCGCTTTCGCTGAGATTGTTTGCCTCGAGGAGTTTTTTGGCCAGAGGCGAAATATGAATTCCGGCACTTTCGGTGGTTACTGGTTTTTCGGCTTTTGGTGAATC
>CAIYZW010000256.1 GCA_903930725.1 uncultured Bacteroidota bacterium | reverse complement strand
AGGTCTTCAAGGATATCGTTAACCATGTTTTTGGCGGCTTTATCGAGCGCGCCCATGGTGTGGGCAATTTGTTTGTAATTGAACGACTCGAAAGGAAGCCCTGCAAAATGGTTCAGGATACCTGCCATCATTGCTTTGCGGCCGAGCCGTGGGGTTTTTTCTTTTGTTTCTTTTTTGATTTTTTTTGCCATGACTGTTGTGATTTAATTCTATTCATGTCTAGTTTAAGGCATAATAGAACAGATAGGTTTATAACTTATTAATAATCAATACCAATGTTATAGATTGGGGGTAAAATTACACATTTCTTGTAACATCTTGGGGGTAAATTATTTGATTTTTTGTAACATCCTGTGGGTAAATTGAAAATTTCATGCCATCATTTTAAAGCATTTTGTTGGGATTTGAAAAGTTTAGCCAGAAAAGCCCAATGATGTTTTTTGCCTTTATAATATTTCTGCCCTTTTTCCGTCATTAATCTTTCATTTAAAAACCATCATTTTGGCACTCATTCAAACAATCGGGCTGGCAAAAACCTACAAAAAAGGTAAAGTTGATATTCCGGCTCTCCACGATGTAACTTTTGAAATTAATGAAGGTGAGTTTTTCTCGATCGTCGGGAAATCCGGCTCGGGAAAATCAACGCTGCTCAACCTGATTGGTGGCCTCGACACGGCCAGCGCGGGAAACATTATTTTCGACAACAAAGACCTGCGAAAAATGTCGCGCAGCGAACTGGCTAACCACCGGCGGTTTTCGGTGGGAATGATTTTTCAGTCGTTTAATCTGGTAAAATCCCGGAATGCCCTCGAAAATGTTGAACTTGCGTTGATTTTTGGAGGTGTTCCGAGAAATCTTCGTCGTAAAAAAGCAACTGAACTGCTCACTCAAGTTGGTCTTGGAAACAGGCTGACTCACACTCCCGACGAGCTTTCGGGTGGCGAAAACCAGCGTGTGGCCATTGCCCGCGCCCTGGCCAACAACCCCAAAGTGCTGCTCGCCGACGAACCCACCGGCAACCTCGACAGCGAAACTTCCGGGGAAATTATCCAAATACTCCGCGATCTCAACAAAAACCATCATCTTACCGTCATTATGGTAACACACGACCTTGAAACTGCTGAAGTTGTTTCAGATCAAATCATCAAAATGAAAGACGGGAAAATTATTGATCAACTTACAAAAACGGAGGTTTTATGAATTTTACCGACATGATCATCCTGGCATTTTCGAACCTCTGGCGCACCAAACTCCGCACGCTGCTTACCACGCTTGGCGTCGTTATTGGCATTGGTGCACTCACTTCGATGGTTTCATTTGGCACTGGAATGCAGAAAAACGTAACCGATGCCTTTAAAAATAACGACCTTTTTACCAGCATCACTGTAACTTCTAAAAAAGTAAACCTTGACGAAATCGCCACTGGAAATGTAGGACAAATGGCGGAAGCTTTAAAATCTGAAGGAAAGCCGCTCACCAATTCTGTTCTCGATGCTATCAGGGCAATTCCCGGCGTTGAGCTTGCTTATCCAAACCTTGAATTTGCAGCACGAGTAAAATTATTGGGCGATTCGGCAAGCCTTAATGTTGCTGCAATGCCAGGCGCAATTCGTCAATACAAGCCTTTTAATGATTTGCTGGCCGGAGCGTTTTTTACCAGCGACACCGCCCGCAGTGTGGTTATCCGTGAAGAAACCCTGAGTTCGAGGTTAAAGATCAAACTGCTGAAAAAGGGAAGCGAAGTTACGCTCACCCATGCCGATTCGGTTACCGGTGTAAGATTAATGCACCCCGACTCATTGATCGGTAAAACAATCAGCCTTGTTACCATGTCGGTAAACAAGTCTAAAATTCCAATGGCACTTTTGGGTATGATGCGGAAAAACCCGGAAATGCCGTTTGATGAGACCATCACCGAAGTTAAAATTTGTGGAATCCTGAAACGGCAAGGCGAATTTGGCCGGGGTGTTTTTAATGGGAATCT
>CAIYZW010000255.1 GCA_903930725.1 uncultured Bacteroidota bacterium | reverse complement strand
TGATATATTCCTGCGGTTTTTTAGTTTTTCAAGCGTTTCTTTAAATATAATGGCAAGTGAATAAGCCTCTTCACCCGTAGAGCAGCCAGCAACCCAAGCACGCATCACGGCGCCATCAGGCATCTCATTCAATAATTCGGGAAGTACACTTTCTTGTAATTTTTCCCACACGGCTATATCTCTAAAAAAACTGGTAACGCCTATAAGTAATTCTTTAAAAAGAATTTCTACCTCCTTCGGATTTTCTTGCAAAAAGCGAACATAGTTTTCAAGTCGGTCTATTTGATGCACGCCTTTTCGCCTTTCGATACGACGAAACAAGGTGTTTTTTTTATACATCGAAAAATCGTGTCCCGATTGTTCGCGCAGCAGAATTATAATTTTATCAATATTACTCTTGTTTTTTACCTCTACTTCGGCATTTATATTTATTTTAGGAATAAATTTCATAAACTCTATCAGCCTCAATGGCAATTGATTAGCAGGAGCAATAATATCCACAATTACCGATTCGATGGCAGACCGAGGCATACTGTCAAATTTTGAAGTGCTGGGCTCTTGGACCAACACAACGCCATTTTTTTCTTTTATTGCTTTAATACCAAGGGTACCGTCCGAACCCATTCCCGAAAGAATAATACCAATACTTTTATCCTGTCTGTCAAGTGCCAACGAACGGAAAAAATAATCAATCGGAAGGCGTAATCCACGTGTTTCAAGCGGCTCAAAAAGATACAATGTATCTTTCAGTATCGACATGCTTTTATTGGGTGGAATTACATATACGCAGTTGGGTTTCACTTTGAGGCGATCGGTAACTTGCATTACCTTCATAGCAGTAAAACGTTGCATAAGTTCCGGCATAATACCAGTGTGGGTAGGATCAAGATGCTGTATCACAACGAATGCCATATTATTATTGACTGGCATATTTTCAAAAAATAATTCCAAAGCTTCCAACCCGCCAGCAGATGCACCAATTGCCACAATCAGAAAATCTGGCTGTGATGATTTTGCAGTTTTTGTTTCTTGTTTTGAGTTCAGAATTTCGCTTTGGTTTACTAGCGTTTGGTCATCGTTATTTTGTTTGTCAAACAATGGAGAGGGTAAAATCTTTTTTTTCATACATGCTTTTTGTTAAATTCGATATCGTTTTTTACCAGGTTTTCAGATGAATGCATTTATTGGTAGACAAAGTATTGGCAATAAACTTTAAAATGGACAATCTGGGAATTCTTTCATAAAAAGAGATATTTAGACTTTAAACTTTAGATAAAATGGATGTTAGAAAACAAAAATTGAAATGAATGAACAAAAAATACACAGAAACTTTTACTGTTTTAAATTTTGCAGTTTTTTGACTACATGTATTAATGAAATTCATTCAGAATAAACCTCAAAACCCCAAATTATTAACAGATATGTGATAATAGAAGATGCTAAAATACGAAATAATTTTATCTTGCCAATAAATTCAGTGTAAAAAAAATTAAACTTTATTTATGTTGTTGTTTTTCAACCATTTATGCATGGAGTATTATCGGCAAATACAATCACAAAGACAAATATGTTGGTAGTAATTTATTTATTTTAAATAAGAATAATTACAATTTTCATCGGAATTATTACTACATTTTTTTATAGAAGTTTTTTACAAAAAACAGGAATATTGTTGTCATCAATTTTGATTATGGACTTTGCAATAATAATCAGCACAAAGTTCAATCTAGGTCTTATTTTCAAAAAATACCTTA
>CAIYZW010000254.1 GCA_903930725.1 uncultured Bacteroidota bacterium | reverse complement strand
GGTCAATTTGGGCCAAAAGGCTGCAGAGGGTGGTTTTTAAACCTTCCTGCTTTTGCTGTTCTTTAATTTCATCAATAAACTCGATAAAAAAATAGACTTCCGAAATTTTATGATTCTTAAGTATACCGGCATATTTTTTACTAAAATACTGGAATTGCAATGGTTCCGAAATGCCGGCCAAAAGCTCCTTTATTGTTTTCTGAATTTTTTCGACATATTCGGGCTTTTTGCCGTCTGAAGATGTAAAGTTTTGATTTCCGTTTACCAGAAACACTTTTTGAACGGGCAACTGGCTTTTTTCGCCGGTAAAAAATTGTTTAGAAAGCGCGTTAATTTGCTCTTTCCCGATTTCCAAACTCTCACCAAATTGCCTTTTCAGCAAACCGGCATTTAACGAAAAATCCTCCGAAAAGGCCGGCATCCGGAGGTTTAGCCTTATTTTACGAAGTTGTTCGGCAAATTCGATCAATTTGGAAGAATCCTGGTTATTTTGTTTTACATGCTCCAAAAACTGAATTTTGATTGATTCGAAGGTTTCAAGCAAATCTTTTAAGGTTAGTTCGATTTCAAGAAATGCCTGATAGCTGTTTTCGAGGCAATTAAAGTGGGTTACTTCGTCTTCAAGTTCATTTTTAAGCAGAAGAATCTGATGGCTTATCTCATAAAACTTATTATAAAACTCATTAAACTGACTTTGGTTTACAGTTTCCGGACCCGCAAGTTTTAGTTTTTCCAAAAGAACTTCCAGCTTCGTTTTCATGCAATCAACTAAGGTCTGGCCCGAATATTTTACACCACGCAAATCGTCATTGATCGCTTTTTGTTTAAGAATATCAAAAAGTGTTTCAATTTCGGCATGAAGCACGAAAATTTGCCTGAGATGTTTATCAAAAACATGTATCGAATAACTTTTCGGTCCGCTCATATTCAAAAATTAAGGCTGATGACTCCAAACCTTTGCTCCCAAAATTGGTTTTTCGGACAAAGGATTTTTATAGGTTGATTTTTCAATTTTCCCAATGCTGCCGCTGGTTTTCCAAAGGTTTTGCCAGGCAATTGTAAAAAAGCCAAGCACCACGTAAATTGAAATTGCAATTAATAAAGGTAAAATCCTGAATTTTTTATAAGACTGGAAAAATGCAATTACCACCTTTACGAGATGCCGGGTTAAGAAAAAAAGATACATGAAAATAGCGAATCTTTCGGAAGTTATAGCTAAACCCGACTTCTTTTCGATCATAAAAACTTCGAGCAAAAACTGGTCAATTAAAAAATAAATACCAACAAAAAGGATAGGTCCAAAGATGAAAAACCGCATCATCCGGTTGATGAGTACGCCATGATATTCAAGAAAATCGCGGAATACGTCGCCATCCCTGCGAAGGCGCAACAGTGGCACAAGCAAAAAGATACCCGTAAGAAAATTGAGCGAATACCCGGCAAAAAGAACAATCGAATAGTACGAACGAGCCAAGCGCACCGAAACCATGTTGAGTGAAGGTGAAATACTGTAGCCAATTTGCTTAAATGCTGAGTAATCAACCAGGTAATTGGCGCAGAAATAAATCATACCAAAAATAGGGAACAGATAAAGTAAATATCTGGGAATGAATGTGTAGCCATGAAAATATTCGATTTCTTTTTTCGATTCGAGCGCTTTTTGAAAAGACTCCCGCGAATCGCCTACAAGGGTTTTTCCGGCGATCCGGTGTTTGTGCAAAATCTGGCCGGCAAAACGCTCGAAAAGCTGTTCATCCTTGTCGAATGGTCCTTTTTTGATAACCACATTTTCAGGTTTTTGAGGATTGATTTCAAACATTCCTTCGGCGCCTTTTGATTTGAGATAATCGTTGATCGAAATGGTGAAATCGTACTCAATGGTAGCTTCGCCAACTGCCGGCTCATCAAAAATAAAATTATTAACCCGGGTTTCGATGGTTGCATGTGTTCTGAAAACTTTAAGAATAAAATCTTCAAAATTTAAACCCTGATAAGCGTTGAAATTGTGATGATGTAAAAACGCTTCGCGCTCGATAGCCGGGATTTTTCGGGTATATTTTTCGGGGTTTTTAAAAAAATATAACGCGGTTTCTTCGAGGGTATGGTGCGAACCCAAAGCTTCATCATAAAAGGCACGGTGCGGAATGAACAGGTAAAAAAGTTCGATGATATTTTCGTCGGTCAGTTGCTTGAATGATTCCGAACGGAGTTTTAGAACATCTGGTTCGGGACCACGCAGGACCTTTGCAATTTTATCAAAAACAGGACTAATCATGCTTTTAAAGGAAATCCGGTCGTTGTTGGCAAGTTGTAGCAGCGTAAATTCAAATTCAAAAAACTTGATCGCAACATCCTCAAAGGGCGCAGTCTTCCATAAAAAATCGAGGGCAATGAAAAAATCTCTGACTTTGATAAGCAAGGTACCTTTCTGGTAAAGAAAAACCTTAGTCTCACCAACAACAACAGGGCTTTCGGAATCGAGTAAACGTAACAGAACAACCTTTAAAACATCCAAACCTACCTGGTGGTAATATACCAATAGTTTGTGAAGAAAATCATGCGAAAACTGGTCTTTTAAATGATTTCCAAGCACGTTGGCCATTAAATCAATATCATCTTTTTGCCGGAATAAAAAGTGAAGGCTTTCCCCGGATTTCCTGATAAAAGCAACCAGTTGCTCCCGCGAATGCTGGAGTAAAAACCCTTGTCGTTCGAGCAGCATAAATGCATCACCATAAACCCTGGGATGGTCTTCGAAATACTGGCAAACCTCGGCGAGTGAATTGTATTGTATTTTGGAGGCATCCTTAAAATACCTGCGCGAATTAAAAGCGTAAAAAATGTTGATAAAATGTTCGTTGTGTAAAACCGTGTAGAGTTCGGCGCGATATTCGGTAAAATCGGGGTGATAATCGGTGCCAATAATCCTGGCGATTTTCGTAAAGGCATCGTCAATAATTTGTTTTACAGG
>CAIYZW010000253.1 GCA_903930725.1 uncultured Bacteroidota bacterium | reverse complement strand
GCGCATTTTTCGAATCTTTTTTGAATACCGCCCTTTGAAGGCAAGCATTATTTAGTTAATGCACTAAAAGTAAGTATATTACAGTTAATGGCAAAATAAATACTTCATTTTATTCAAAGAACTTTTCAACACTATGTTGTTGATAAATAATGTGTTATGCGTTTTCTTGCAGACACTAATTATCAGAAGATTATCAGAAATCCCGCCGAAAATCTAAAAGCGAAGCAGTTTTATCGTCGGAATTTATTTCAGATAATCGTTAAAATACCCCGAAATCTTATCGAAAAGATGCACCCTTGCAGGGCCGCGCATGTTATGATCGGCACCCGGATAAACAAAATAATCAACCTGCTTGCCTTGCCTGATGCACTCATCCAGAAATGTGAGGCTGTTTTGCCAAACCACCGTGTTGTCGTTAGTGCCATGAATGATGAGCAACTTCGCATCGAGGTTGCCAACGTATGTAAGCGTGGAGGCCTTGTGGTAACCATCGGGATTTTGCATAGGCGTGTCCATGTAGCGCTCGCCATACATAACCTCGTACCATTTCCAGTCAATTACCGGCCCACCCGCACAACCGACCTTAAAAACACCGGGGTTGCGCAGCATTAGCGAAATAGTCATGAAACCGCCATAACTCCAGCCGTCGATTCCAATGCGGGCCGTATCAACAAAACCGAGGGTTTTCAGGTAATCAACGCCAGCCATCTGGTCGGCCATTTCCTTTTCGCCACACTGGCGGTGGATAATGCTCTCGAAATCGAAACCGCGGTTTGCCGAACCACGATTGTCGAGCGTAAAAACCACATAACCCTGCTGCGCCAGGTAATTCAGCCAGAATCCCGCGCCACCGGTCCACGATTTTGTAATCATCTGCGCGTGCGGCCCGCCATACACGTAAATTATTGCAGGGTATTTTTTCGATGCATCGAAACCGGCGGGCTTTATCATGCGGCACCAGAGGTCGGTTTGGTCATCGTCGGCTTTAATGCTGAATATCGTCATCTCGCCAAGATTGTAATCTTTGTAAGGATTTTTATCTTCCTTTAAAACAGCAATATTTTGGCCCTTTTCATTAATAAGATAGTAAGCCCGCGCCATTTGGAGGCTGCTAAAAACATCAATAAAATAGTTTCCACTTGCGGAGGCGTCGGCATTGTGGGTGCCTTCGCCGGTAGTAATGCGTTCCGTTTTGCCGGTTTTGAGATCGCTTTTGTAAAGATGCCTTTCGAGGGGGCTATCTTTGGTGCATTCGTAAAAAACGGTTTTTCCGGCCCCATCAAAACCCAAAAGGTCGGTAACTTCCCAATTGCCCTCGGTAATTTGCTTAATGAATTTGCCTTCATTATCATAAAGATAAAGGTGGTTCCAGCCATCGCGGCGGCTTTGCCAGATAAACCTTGAAGCATCGCCGGTAACGAAAAGCAAACCATGCAAAGGCTCCACGTAACGGTCGTTTTTCTCTTCAAACAGCGTTTTAACGAGGCGGCCACTGCTGGTTTCGTATTTATTAAATTGGAGATAATTCTGGTCGCGGTTTAAAATCCCGGCATAAATAAAGGCACCCGAAGGGTCCCACGTAACGGAGGTGATGTATTGATTTTCGGAACCGGCTATTTGCAGATATGTTATTTCGTTAACCGCGGGATTAAAAATCCCAAGATTAACCTTCTGACTTTTTGTACCGGCCATGGGGTATTTCATCGGGTCGGATTGGGCAATCCTGTCATAAATATCAACCAAAGGATAATCGCTAACCTCGGTTTGATCGGTTTTATAAAAGGCAAGCATCTTACCATCGGGCGACCAATACGAGCCGGCATCAATTCCAAACTCGTTCCTCGAAGGCACCTGACCAAAAACGATGTCGGTGTTTTTTTCGTCGGTAACCTGTATGGTTTCCCCATCAATAGCTACAAACAAATTATTCGCGATAGTAAAAGCCGCGTTAAGTGTGTTTTCGGCGATCTTGAGATTTTCGCCGTTTTCGTCGAATTCGTTAACCCTTTTCAGGGAAGAATCAGCAAAATCGTATTTAAAAATCTTAGATTGATCGGTAAAATAGAAGCGGCTGTCGTCCATCCATGTAATGGCCGGAAAACGTTTGATGACGTCACTTTGCAGCTCATCTAATTTAAGATTTAAAGTTTCGAGGGTCAGGATTGTATCTGCCTGGTTTGGATTGGCCGCATCTTTTTGGAGGAGCGTGTTTTTTTCGATGTAGGTAAATTTATCTAAACTACCCCGCCATGCAAGGTTGGTGATGGTTTTGGGCAACAACTCGCGGTTGAGGTAATCGTTGGTAGTAAAAAGCTTGTCCTGCGCCGGCAAAAGTAAGGTACCGGCCACCAAAAAGAGAAGCGTCAGCAGTAGTGAATACTTTTTCATGTTATTAAATTTAAGATAATTTGTAAGTTCAATCGTGTGGGTTTATTTAAAATTGTCTTTCGAGATTCCATATTTCTCATCGTGTTCGATATTTCCAAAAGGCTCGATGTGCACCATGACATCGTAAACATTTCCAAGCTGGTTTTTTAGCTTTTGTTCCACAGCCTGGGCAATTTTGTGCGCTTCGGCAACCTTAAGCTCGGGATTAACTTCAATGTCAACACCAATCACAAACAAATTGGCAAGTTTCCGCACCCTAAGCCTGTGCGGGTTTTTAGCTCCTTTCACCTCGCTCACCAGATCGAAAATACGGTTATAAATTGTCTGGTCCGAAATCCCGTCCATCAGCTCAACATTGGTTTCCATAAAAATATCGAAACCGCTTTTCATAATCCAGACACTGATTAGAAGGGCAAATATCGAATCAATCACGGGCATCTTAAAGTAAATGGTAAAAAACAGCCCAAGAAGTACCGAAGTCGAAATCACAACATCGTTTCGCATGTTCCGGCCATTCGCAATCAGCATGGGGCTTTCCACTTTTCGTCCGGTTTTAAGCAGGTACACCGACAAAAGTAGTTTTCCAACAATCGAAATCACGATAACCAGAACGGCAAAAGTTTCAGGAATCCTTTGTTCGCCACCTTCTATAATCCGTTGCAAAGTGGAGATAAACAACTGCGCACCGGCAAAGAAAATAATAAACGACAAAGCCTTGGCTGCAACAGTATCGGCTTTGCTGTAACCATACGGGAACCTGGCATTGGGAGGGCGAGAAATAATTCCGGCAGTAATCAGCGTAATTATCGAAGTTACAATGTCGCCCGACGAATCAATGCCATCGCCAACCACAGCAAGGCTACCGGCAACGAGGCCAACGGTAACTTTAAGCAGCGCAAGGGCCGCATTGCTCAAAATAGCAATCCACGAAGCTTTGATAATTTTTCCGGCCCGGATTTTTTCAGGCATAAATTTAATTTTAATGAGCTGTAAAAATAACAAAAACCATGGGCCATTGAAAAAAGTTGCTTGCCCGGCAGTGTAATAATTGGCAGTTAATAAAACAAACCAATCCGGACATAATAAAATCGGTGTTTTTATCCGCCAAAAAGCCCTTTCGGGGATTAATCAGCGTTTAGAACTGGTTATAAAAAGCCGATAATTTAGTCCAAAAGCGATTAAAACAATTCACATCATATTTAAAAAACTATTTTTGTAAAAATTTTAAATCTCAAAATATTAACAGATATGAAAATTAGAAATTATTTTTTTGCATTCCTTTCTGTCTTTGCTTTTACGGCCTTTGCCTGTAATATGGGTACTTCCAGGGTAACCGAAGAAACCCTTCCTCCCGGAACCCACAAAGTAGTTGTCGAAGAGGTTATCCATACCACAACTTACACCTATTTAAATGTAAACGAAAACGGGACAATCTTTTGGATTGCAATCCCACGAATGGAAGTCGAAAAAGGCAAGACTATTTACTACACCGGCGGTTACGAAATGCCTAATTTCCAAAGCAAAGAGTTAAACCGTACCTTCGAAACGCTTTATCTGGTGCAGGAAATAACAGACACGCCCAACAAACCCGAAAAGATGATGCAGCCATCAAAAGAAAGTGGCAAAAGGGCGCCAGTTCAGGAAGAAGCTTTAAATATTAAACCACACGATGGCGAAATTTCGATTGCCGATTTGTATTCAAAGAAGGATTCTTATGCAGGCAAAACTGTTAAAATCAGGGGTAAAATTGTTAAGTACAACGAAGGTATCATGGGGAAAAACTGGGCGCATATTCAGGATGGCTCCAAATTCGAAAATAGCTTCGACCTTACCGTTACCACCATGAATACTTTAAAATTGGGCGAAGTTGTAACTTTTGAAGGCGTGATTACGCTTAACAAAGATTTTGGCGCCGGTTATTCTTATGAGGTGATTATGGAAGATGCAAAAGCATCAGTGGCTACTAATCTTTAAGATTTCGCTTAACCGCAAAACTTTCACCAAACACCACATTTTCGTTTTCATCAATCGTAAACGGAAAGTAAAACACAGGGATTTCATCGGAATCCCTGTGTTTTATGTCTATGGCAATGGCATCCGTGCTGATATTCTCGTCCAGTTTTACCCTTACCTCGTAAACCAAAGCAAATGCTTTCGATTCTTCTTTTTGAAACTCTTCTTCAAAAACCGCCAGTAGCTTTTCGATCATTTCTCCATTTGAAGGAATATTTTTCAAATCAATTTCATATTCACGGTGGCTGGTTCTCCCGGCCGTATCCATCGAAGCGCCAAAAGGAAAAAGCTCACCCGTCTCCATAAGCAGATCGGCGGCGTAACCATGGCAATGTTGTAATAATTCCTGAACTTCCGGATTTGTAATCATCTTTTTAGGTTTTTGTTTATCTGATAAATAAAAAGCCGACAGCCGGCAGTTTTATGCTGCCAACTGCCGGCTGCCGGATATTAGCTTTTATTAATGTCCTGATCCGCCAACAACTTTAAGTTTGTCACCGGTTTCTTTGGCAATTTTTCTGTAAAAGTCTTCACCATAGCCTGGCTGAACAAGGTTTGGATTTTGTTCGCCTGCTGCCGGTGTTTTTACGTTTCCATCCATAAATTTCATAAACAGATATTGATAAAATGCTTTCCATTCATGAACAACCCTGTCGCCGGCACCTGTCGAATAATCGGTAAGATAACTTACAGCGAGGTTTGGATTTTTGGCATACAATTCTTTGGCCCGGGCATCAATAGTCGCGGTAAGCGTAACAAACTCGTCTTCGTAAGCTTTTTGTTTTTGAGCAATTTCGGGATGAATCACATTCCAGCGGGTGTAAGCAAAATTTGAAATCTGGCTGAAAGCCCAGAAAGCTGCATCATCCGACCAACGCATCATAGCGCCGTTGCCTTTCTCGAATGTATGAGGTGCGCGGGTTATGCTGCAATACATCGGAATATAAACCGAACTCGAAGCATCGTCAACGCCAAACCAGTGAATTCCTCCGATTGGGTCGGGAAGCCAGTTTCGCATCTGCGAAATGAACGAAAAGCCAGTTTGCTGGGTGGCTGTTGCCCTTTCGTTACAATATTCAACGCCATCAACTTTCCAGGTAAGCGGCCTCCAGCGGTAAGGATTTCCAAACGGAGCGGCGCCAAGGTCTTTGGTCATGTCAAGTTCGGTACCTTCGAGATGGTCGCGCATAAATCCAAACATATCCTGAACGCTCACTTTTTTATCGGGTTTAATCCAAAGCGGCATCCGGTTGGTGGCATAATTATCAACATTTTCGTCGCCATTGGGTAGTTTTTTGGCATGTTCGATGTTGCCTTTTACATATCCCCAGTATTTGCCCATGTCCGAATTTACGGCATTAAACATTGTCCATACTCTGATTTCACAAAAGCGGGTCCCGCCAAAATCGGCCGGGGCGTAGGTATCCGAAAAACTAAAATTCTCGTCTTTTCCTTTAAAGAAACCTTTTTCGCGGGCAAAAGTAATTACATCGGCAGCATAAATGGTTTCAACTTCGGGATTGAAAAGCTTATCAAACTGGTTGGAGTTAATCGAATTTTTGCCATTTGCCAGCGGGAAAGTCATAATTCGTGGATGGTTTGCATGTCCCGAAACATAACCATCTGGAACGCGGCGGGCAACCCAGACAGCGCCTTTCTGGCCTTCACCTTTTCCGATGAGTTCGAGAATCCACACTTCGTCGGCGTCAACTATCGAAAACGATTCGCCTGAGCTGGCATAACCGTATTCAGTAACTAATTCATGAAAGTTTCTGATGGCTTCACGCGCATTTTTACAGCGCTGAAGCGAGAGATAGATCAATCCGCCGTAATCCATCACGGCACCTGCCTGGCTTCCAAGTGCGGGTAATCCGCCGTATGTTGTTTCGCCGATTGAAAGCTGGAATTCGTTCATGTTGCCAACAACATTGTAGGTTTGAGCAGCTTGTTTGATTTTTCCAAGATGTTTTCCGGTGTCCCATTCGTACACATCCATCATGGTTCCTTCGGGCCAGATGCCGGCCTGCCAGTGGTACAACTCGCCGTACAAAACATGCGAATCGGCTGAATACGAAAGCATGGTTGAACCATCGGTTGAAGCGCCTTTGGTTATCAGATAATTGGTGCAGGCGTTGGCCTTGAAATTTATTCCCATCAAAATGGAAAATCCAATTGCAGCAAAAAATAAGCAGTATTTTTTCATTGATAAGTAAATTATTAGTTTCTAAAATGTTACGTTTTAAAAAATGCTATAAAATTTGATTGACAAAAGTAGAAGAAAACACTATAACTGAAAGAATTAATTGCCTGTTCCAACAGAATTTATTATCAAATCCGGTTGTAAATTTACCTTTGCAGCCCATGAACAATCAAGTAAAATCGCATATTTCGCTTTTTGCAGCAGCCTTAATTTTTGGCGCCAATTATTGGATTTCCAAAGGTTTGATGCCTGATTATTTCACACCTGAACAATTGTTGTTTTTCAGGATGGCTGGGGCCTGCATCATGTTTTATGTTTTCTCGCTGTTCACCGTAAATGAGAAAGTCGCGCCAAAAGACCTCCGTCTGATTGCCTTTGCCGGGTTTTTGGGGACAACTCTGAACCAACTTTTGTTTTTTATCGGATTAAACCTCACCACACCGGTGGATATGGCCATTATTCATGTTACCAGCCCGATTTTCGTGGTGACTTTTGCAGCCATTTTAATCAACGAGAAAGTTTCGGCAATTAAAATTAGCGGTATTATTTTAGGCTCGGTGGGTGCCATAATTTTGATACTTCACCGGGGCGAAATTTCTTTTAGCTCCGATACTTTCACAGGAAACCTGATGGCGCTTTTAAATACGCTGGCTTACGCAATTTACATGGTTTTAATCAAGCCGGTCATGGCAAAATATCATCCCATAACTGTAATGAAATGGGTGTTTTTATTTGGTTTTCTGTTTGCCCTGCCTTTAACATTTTCTTCGATGTTATCTTTTTCTGCTGATAAATTGGGTTCCGGACAATGGATTGCTCTGGCTTACGTAATTGTGGGAACTACCTTCCTGGCTTATTTGCTTACCATTTTTGCTTTAAAATACCTCGAAGCCGGTGTAGCAAGTTTTTATATTTATCTGCAACCATTAATTGCAAGCGGCATTGCTTTTTGGCTTGGAAAACAAGATTTTACCGTCGCCAAAGGGTTTGCGGTGATGATGATTTTTACAGGAGTTTACCTGGTTTCAAGAAAGAAGAATGGCAATCCGTCTCAGATAAAATCACCACAGGATCAGCCACCTGAATAATTATTTTGGCTGTTTCCGGATTTCAAAATCTGGTCCGGCCATCCGGATTTTCATCTTACTCATAAAAGCTGCAAAATTGCCAACATTTTTTTGGCAGAAATTACAAAAATCGAATTAAGAATTAACCACATAGGCACATAGGTCACAGAGTTTTACAAATAATTTTCCTCCGTGTTTCTCGGTGCGTTCCGTGTCTCCGTGT
>CAIYZW010000252.1 GCA_903930725.1 uncultured Bacteroidota bacterium | reverse complement strand
GTGTATTTATAGTTCAATCCGAAATTGATGCCTGTATTTTTCATCTCGTAAATGGCGTTTATAGCAATTTCGGGATAATAATTGTAGGCATCAGATGATTCGACAGCACCAATAAACTTGTTATTTGTTCCGATGTAGGCCAGGCCTATTCCAAAATTAAACATGCCTTTATGATTGTAGGTAATATTGAACCTGGCACCCAAGGTTTTAAACAAATCAACATTATTGTAAGTCCAGATTTCGGTGGTATCATTATTGCTCCCAACGATGGTCTTGGGCACCAGGTCAATTTTGTCTTTCATTTGATTGTAAAAGAAATCCGGTTCAATTTTGAAGGCAACTTTTGCTGTTTCAGTTTTATAGCCAAAACTAAGATGATAGCTGTTCGAGTATTCGGCTTTTAACGAATCGGAGCCATAAATTTTATGATTCAGGTCAACAAAATCGAGGTAAAGCTCCTTGAGTGACGGTGCCCGGAACCCTTTACCATAAGATGCCCTAACAAGCCAGTTTTTATTAAGGTCATACATCAGGTTTATTGATGGTGTTAAAGGTGCATTGTAGCCAGTATTGTAGGCCATCCGTATGCCCGGCTGAATAGTAAGTGCCGATACAGGCCTGTATTTTATACTGGCAAAAAGTGCATAATCTCCGATGCTCGCCTTGCCCCCTTCAATTTTTTTGCCTTTGCCCGATTCAAGATTTATGTCGAAGCCTGCCTGGTAGTTGAAAACTGCAGTATCCATCAAAAACCGGCTGATGGTGCCCCTTACAACCCAGGAGTCAAAACTTGTTGTATCAAAATCGGCAGGCGATTGCGACAATTCTTCGGATAGCGTGGCCAGATTTTTTATGTAAACCTCCCGTTCCCGCTCATACCAGGAGTACGAACTCAGAACATCAATATATTTATTGCCTAACAAGCCGGACCATGAAAGGCTGTTATCCCAGCGCCTCGTGTAATAGTGGCCATCGCGGGCTTTAAAAAAGTAATAATTGTTCGCTGTGTCGGCATCGAGCTGTGGGCTGCCTTTATCGAGAACATATTCGTCAAAATACCGGGTTGATAACCTGAGGTTGGTTTTACCGATCCGGCGCTTGTATTTAAACTCGCCAAATAGTTGCTCTTTGGGTTTCCATTGCTGATAACGGGAAGTATCGTTCACTGAGAAGCCGTCGAAAAAGTTACGGCCACCATTTACGATAAATGTGTTTTTTTCTTTGTAAATACCCACACTGCCATCAAAATTATATTGCCCCACCGATTCGTAATAAGTGTTAAGGCGGGTATCAACTGTATTATTAACGTGGTCGCGGGTAATAAGGTTAATTACTCCTGCCAGGGCATTGGTGCCATAATTTACCGACATAGGGCCTTCAACCATTTCGATGCGTTCGATGTTCGATAAACTAATCTGACTGAGGTCAATATCACCGTTCATCCTGCCAATAACTGGAACACCATCCACCAGAACTTTCACATTTTCGCCACCGATTCCCTGCAATTTCATCTTACTTCCTAAAGCTGCATCATGCGATATTTTGATGTTAAGCTGTGATGATAATATTTCCTCGAGGTTAACTGCGGCCTGCGATTGTATCTCTTTGGCGCTGATAACCTGCACTTTATAGATGGATTTATCGGTTCTTTCGGGCATGTATTGCCCTGTAACAACCACTTCTTCCATGTTCAGGATGGTGGGTTGCAATTTAAAGGTTTTCGACTGGCCGGGCATGAGGGTATCATACAAAGTACGATAGCCAACATAAGAAATGGCAATCAACGACTTCGATTTTACCGGATTGTCAACCTTGCCATTGTCGTCGGTTACAAGGTATGTTTTGGCAGAGCCGTCGAGGCTTTCGAAGCAAACATTTCCGTAAATAACAGCTTGCCCGGTTTTGTTATCAACAACCTTAATTCTGGCTTGTTGTGCATGGCTGATACTGGCAAAAGCCATCAGACCCAAAAAGAGGGTGATGAAAATTCTAAGAAAACGGATTGGCATGTTATTTTTTTATCAGCTTGTTTTGAAGTAAGGCATTGCCAGCGCGAACCGAAACAATGTAAATTCCCTGTGGAAGGTTGCTGACATCAAGATTTGATGTGTTTAGCCCGCTTACATAGCTAATATTCTGTGTGTAAACTGTTTGTCCCGTCAGGTTAATAACGCTGACCTGTGCCATTCCGGGTTTGTTGGCGGTAAACAGAAGTTGCGTTGAAGAAGTTGCCGGGTTTGGCGAAATGGCTACTTTTCCGTTTGAAACACCCCCGGCTTCAGTAATATTGGCATGGTCTTCAAGAAGCATTTTCCGGAAACCGATTTTTCCGATGCTGCTTGGTGTGTAATATTCAAAAACCAATTTCCAGATGCTACTTTCCTGGTCGCTTACAAAATAAACCAGCGAATCGTTAATTGTGTAACTGGTTCCATTAAAATTATTCCAGTAATTTCCAATCGTTGAAATATTTGTCGAATCCAGCGCTTCAATAGTAAAATCCATAAATGTCGTATCAACCAGCGGGTAAGAAGCAGCTTCAACATTGTAATTCTGGAGTAATCCTGTTACCGGATACCACATGATATTTTCATAAAAAGTCATGTATTTGGTAAATTGAAGGTCCCAATCGGCCGAAGCCGGTTCACGATCAACGAATGCTTTTGTTTTGAAATCGTATCCAACAAAATTTTTGGTTTCATAATCATTACAACTCAGTACAACTTCATTTTCGTTTGTACCATCTAAGTTGGCAAATTTAAAGGTGTATTTGTTAATGGTTGGGTTTTTATCTACAATCCAAAGTTTTAAAAAGGTAAACTCAGATGAACTTACCGGAATTTGAATTACAAAAAGTGAGTCGCCAACAATGTTGTGCGAAATCATGTTGTAAACTCCCCATCCGTAATCCAGTTCACTGCCGGTACCATTGGCGTTAAACGCACCCATTTCCCAGTCTTTATCGGAATTGTAAAGAACCGGCCACATAAAAAGTCCTGTGGTGTCAATCGAATTCCATCCGGCTAGGCCTGAATTTGGATAGGCGTACAAAGCAACACCCTGTGATCCGTTGGTGCGAATGGTAACATCATATTTATGGGTGCTGAACTGAACATCCCAGTCGCTGCGCATCTGTTGGATTTTGCTTCCGGTTTTGAGTGAATAAAACACGTCGTTCACTCGTCCAGCTTCCATACTGATGGTGTCCCGTTTGTAAACACCAATCTGGCCGAAAACCTCATTTAAAACTGAGGAAGAAAAGGTAATGCAAAATAAAGCGGATAAAGCTAAAATTAAAGTCTTGAAATTCATCATTTTAATAGTTTATTATTTGAAAAGTTAAGGAAAAATATGCTTTTAAAAATCGCGGCAAAGTTAAAACACTTACACAAATGGAACATAAAAACATTTTTGACATTAAACAATTTAACATTGATTTTGATTTCGATCAGAAGAAAAAATCGCCTAAAAAATGCTAAAACGCTTCATCGAAATAGTTTTCCTCCGATTAAAATGCCACGAAATTCATCTCCTTAAAACTCATATCCATATTTTTGTACTTTTGCCGCTTTACCGGTAAATACTTAACTTAGTTTTAGAAAATGCTTGAGTTTTTAACAGGACGACTGATCGAAAAAAACCCTGCCTACGTTGTAATCGAAAACAACGGGATAGGTTTTATGGTGAACATTTCGCTGCAAACCTTTGCTCACGTTAAAGAAGCCGAAACGGCAAAACTTTTCACACATCTGGCGTTTAAAATAGAAGCTACAACCCCCGTTGGCTTTGTGGTTTACGGCTTTGCCTCGGCCACCGAACGTCAGCTTTTCAGGCTGCTGGTTTCGGTTTCGGGCGTGGGGAACAGCACAGCCATGCTGATGCTTTCGGCACTTTCGTCCGACAGGATTATTTCGGCAATTCAAAATGGCGAACTTACGGTGCTGCAATCGGTTAAAGGCATCGGAAACAAGACCGCCCAACGCATCATCATTGACCTTCAGGATAAGATTGGTAAAGAAAAAGTGAGTACCGAATTTTTAGGAATAGCGCACAATACACGCAAAGATGAGGCGTTAATTGGGTTAACTACGCTCGGCTTTAACAAGGCTAATGCCGAAAAGGCACTTACCAGGTTGTTACAGAAAAATCCTGAGTATTCGGTTGAGCAGTTAATTAAAGAAGCTTTGAGAATCTTATAAAGAAAAAGCGATTTTTTTGAAACAAAAATTCACTTACATAGTTGTAGCTTTTACATTTGTTTCGATCCTCTATAACTTAGCAGGATTTACAAACCCACCCGGTAATTTAAAACCGGGATTTTTACTATTAGCCCCACCCGTTGACAGCATCATCCCAGGCGATACAAATCTTGTTTATCCGTTTCGTGATAACTCGGTAAATGCCACCGACCCGGCAACACAATCGCCGATGTATCTCAAAAATCCGTCGAACATTCAAACTACCAGCGAATACAACTCCGAAAAAAACGAATACACCATCAGGCAAAAAATCGGCAAATACGATTACCGTTTGCCCTATTCGATGGATCGCGAGGAATATTTGAAATATGATCTCGACAGATCGGTAAAAACTTACTGGGCCGAACGTGCCAAGGCATCGGGTGCAAAAGCAACCGGCGATGGAATCATTCCTCAGATTTTTATTGGAGGAAGTGCCTTTGAAACAATTTTTGGCTCCAACACCATTGACATCCGTCCGCAAGGCTCGGCTGAGCTTACTTTTGGGATTTTATCGAACCGCCGCGATGATCCCACCCTTAATGTTCGGCAAAGGAAAGTGACCAATTTCGATTTCCAGCAAAAAATACAGATGAGTGTTTTGGCCAAAATCGGCGATAAAATCGAATTTCAGGTAAATTATAACACCGAGGCAACTTTTGAATTTGAGAATAAACTAAACTTAAAATATGAAGGTAAGGAAGACGAAATCATCCAGCTCATCGAGGCCGGCGACGTTACGCTTCCGCTTAATAGCACGCTCATTACCGGTAGCCAGGCACTTTTTGGCGTTAAAACGAAATTAAAATTCGGGCGGACCACCGTTACCGCTGTTTATTCGGAACAGAAAAGTGAAACATCCAACATCACCGTACAGGGTGGTGCACAAACCAACAGTTTTAAGTTAAATTCCGATCAGTATGAGGAAAATAAGCACTTCCTGCTGGCTCAATATTTCAAAGAAAATTACGACAGCGCACTTACTGAATTGCCGATTATCCGCTCCAATATTGATATCAATAAAATTGAAGTCTGGGTTACCAACATTGGAGCGGCAGTTACCGAAAACCGAAATATTATTGCTTTTCAGGATCTTGGCGAGCAAAATCCTTACAACAACACCATTACTCCCGGGCTTAGCTATTTTCCGGATATGGACGAATCGAATAACCTGATGCAGAAACTT
>CAIYZW010000251.1 GCA_903930725.1 uncultured Bacteroidota bacterium | reverse complement strand
GCTACCGATAGTTATCTTGACCTTTACCCAATCCCTGCTGCCGACATCGGAGCAAATTTAAATATCCATCAAAATCTTGGTTATTAAACTTTAAATACTTAGAAAAATGAGAAAAATTTCATTAATAGCAATGAGCCTGCTAAGTTTAATCATCCTTTTTTCGTGTGAAAAAGATGAAACCAAGGCAGTTTTAAGTGATACTCCCGGTGAACCCGGACTTAATGTACCATCAACCGAACTGGTACTTCAAAGAGCAAATGCTACTCAGGTATTGGTTTTTTCGGGTGCAGCCGCTGACTTTGGATTCCAGGCCGCAGTTTCCTACACATTGGAAGCAATTAAATCTGGTAACAGTTTTGATAGCCCCTCAATTATTGCTACTGCTGCTGTTGATACTTTTGCCTTAACTGTTGCTGATCTTAATGCAAAATTATTAGACCTGGGAATTGCAGAATATTCGGCCACGCAAGTCGAAATGAGGGTTAAAGCAACTTTAACTTCTACTGTTCCGGCTGCCTATTCAGCAGTGAAGGTAGTAACCGCGACTTTGTATGGTTTACCAAGATTAGTCCTTTCCACAACTCCCGAACAAGGCATTTTGTCACCTGCCGGAGATGGTAATTACGGTGGTATGGTAAAATTGGAAGCCGGAGTTTCGTTTACATTAACTGATCTGGAAACAGGTAAAACTTATGGCGGTGAAGCAGGTGTTTTAGCCGAAAACGGTACTCCAATTGCTGTTGAAACAGCAGGTTGGTACAATTTAACCGCCTCTACAGTTGATATGACTTATGCCCCTAATCCATATTTTATCGGATTGGTTGGTTCAGCAACTCCAAATCAATGGAATGCACCCGATCAAAAAATGGATTACAATCCTGCCGACGGAACCTGGAATATTACAATTGACCTGGTTGCTGGTGACATCAAATTCAGACTTAATGATGATTGGGCATGGAATCTTGGTGGAACTACGGATAATCTGACACACAATGGTGCAAATATCCCAGTAACTGCAGGGAATTATACCATTTCATTAACAATTACAAACGCAACCGTTGGTACCGAAACTGGTACTTTTACCATTACGGCCAACTAATTCGTTTTTGCTTCATAAAAAAAGCTGTCACCTGGTGTGGCAGCTTTTTTTTTATACTTTTTCAAATTTTAATTATGGGTTTATCTAAAATGGCAACTCGTCCGGATCAAGGTTCTTTACTTCATCTTCAATTTTATTCATCATCTCCACACTCCATTCTTTGCACATGCAGTATTCATCTCCAAACGGACATTCTTCTGGTTCGTAATGGCAAAATTCGATGCCAGTGATTCCCATCGGAAAATACATAAAAGGCTTCCTGAACTTTTCGACAAGCATTGGGTAAAACCTTTCTAATGGGAAATTTTTCGGATAAGAAGCCTCAATATTGAAAGCAGCCCAAAGTTCCAATATTTTCGCAGACAGCAATTGAGCCTGTTCGGTTGTAAGTTTGTCAATAGGTGGAAATGATGCCGGATCAATTCCAAATATATTTTGCAAAGGCCGGTCGGGCTCTTCGTCAATAATCTTGTCAATTTCTACCAATTCATCCCAGATTTCTTCCTCATTCATTTCGTTGCGTGACCTTTGTTTGGGTGCAAATTTTCTGGCTGCCTGCAGGTCTTCGATCAACTGTTCGATGTATCTATTCATTATCAGTATTTTTTTTGCGAAAATAGAATTATTATCAATATTTGCCGTAACTGCTCCAGCCGAGGCACAGCTTGCCAACAGTTGCAATTTGAATCTTGGAACAAACCTGGGTGGATTGGCCGATTAGGGCACAGAATTGCCATTTGTTGAAATGACGATAAATTGCAGGGAATGGTATTCAAAAAATGAATTTATATCAAATCCCATTTTGCCTGCCTCCTGGTTTCCTGAGTTAAAAGATCTGTCTCAGGGGCATTAAAATAGTGGATTTTACCAGGTTTAATCATCTGAATACCTGATCGCATAGCATGATTAGTTCAAAATGGCTGATTGGATAATTTGGCTTCCAAAAAATTCCCTCACATCCAAAACCATTTTAAGACTATTTTTACTATCTCAAATTTTTACTATGAAATCAATCTTTTCTTTTCTTTTATTCATGGCCGCAATGAACCTTTCGGCACAAACTTTCTATCTCGGGGCCGATTTTTCATACACAAACGAGATGGAAGACTGCGGGGCTGTTTTTACCGAAAATCTCCAGTCTAAAGATCCGTACCTGATTTTTAACGAACACCACGCAAATATTGCCAGGTTTCGATTGTGGCATACTCCCGACTGGACTAATTACAGCAACCTTACCGACGTGATCAAATCCATCGGGAGAGCAAAAAGTGCAGGATTTGCAGTTTTGCTCGATTTCCATTATTCCGATACCTGGGCCGATCCCGGAAATCAGCAAATCCCAGCCGCCTGGAATGAAATCACTGATTTAAATATTCTGGCAGATTCGCTCTATAATTATACTTACAACACATTAAGCCAGCTGCATTCATTAGGTTTGCTCCCCGAAATGGTTCAAATAGGCAACGAAATCAACGGGAACATCCTTCTTAAAACCGGTGAACCGCTTTTTCCCCTGAATTGGACACGGAATAAACTGCTTTTGCAGCATGGGGTTGATGCAGTTGAAGCAATAAATCAAACCTTTGGTACCGAAATAAAAACAATAATTCACATCGCAGCTCCCGAAAATGCTGTGTGGTGGTTTAATGAGGCAAAAAATAATGGCTTTACCAGTTATGATATCATCGGGATTTCCTACTATCCCGGCTGGTCGGATAATGATATGCGCCGGGCCGCCGAAATTGTTGGTCAGTTGAAAGCGGTGCACGGAAAGGAAGTCATGGTTGTCGAGACTGGCTACCCCTGGACTTTGGATTGGGCAGATAATATGGGAAATATACTCGGTTCATCAAATTTGCTGAAAGTCTTTAATTCGGTTGCCTCCAAAGAAAACCAGCTTGCGTTTCTTACCGAATTTTCTTATCTCGTCAAAGAAAATGGCGGCCTGGGGGTAATTTACTGGGAGCCTGCCTGGGTTTCCACTGGTTGCACAACGCCATGGGGAACAGGTTCTTCTTATGAAAATGCCACATTTTTTGATTTCGATTACAACCTTCACCAGGGCATCAACTTTTTAGATTATAATTATGCTGTGAAGCCTCCTGCGCTCGACTCTGTTTTTGTTACTTTTCGGGTTGATATGACCGGCGTTGACACCACCAACGGCGTTTTTGTAACCGGCGATTTTACCGGAGAAACCTGGCAATTTAAACGAATGCATCATACCGGTTCAAATATTTTTCGATACGATACCAAAATTCCGGGAAGAAATTCCGGCGCCTATATTTTTCAAAACAAAGCCGACTGGAATACCGGATCACGTGAAACCGTACCAGCCGTATGTGCCTTAAAATGGGATACACACCGGGAATTTGTTATTGTAAACCAGGATATTGAGTTTGGCTATATCTGGGGAACCTGCGAAAAAATAAGCGGATTATCAGTTGAAGAAATCGCTTTAAATGATGTGCAGCTTTTTCCAAATCCGGCAAATTTATCCATTCATGTAAGTTCCTCCCAAAACATTTGTCAGATCGAAGTTTCAGACATTTTTGGCCGCGTTCTGCTTCAAAATCCAGTTGCACATTTAATGGAAACCTCCGTTGATGTTTCAGGAATATCAGAAGGAATTTATTTTATCAGAATTTATTCTAATACAATCGTTTACACCACAAAAAAAATAGTTATCCGATGAAAGCAAATATGAAAAACTTAAAAATAATAATTGTTCTGTCTTTTGCCTTTTGGGCAAGTATCGAAACAAAAGCACAGCTTGCCGATAGCTGCAAACTGAATTTTGGAACAAACCTGGGTGGACTGGCCGACTATGGCACCGAATTGCCCTTTGTTGATATGATGCGAAATTGCCGTGAATGGTACTCCAAAGATGTTGATAATCCCAATTCACCCTTTAATTCTGAAGCCGCCGACAGCATGAGTTACCGACCCGACGGCTATCCTACGCACATCCCTCAAAACATTTCTGGAAGGCCATTTCAGCAACGCGTTGCCACTATTTGGGCATGGACTGCCGGCTGGGATGCCGGACAATATGTGGTTTTGTTTGATGGAACCGGTAGCCTCAGTTTTTGGGGCGGCCTCTCCAATCTGGTTCAAACTTCTGACAATCGCTACGTTTTCGATTTTAACGATCCGGCCGAAAACATTCTGGAAATGACGATTCTGGAATCAGACATTTCGGATCCCGTGAGAAATATCCGGATTATAAAAAGTGACTACGAAAACACTTATCAAACCCAGCCTTTCAACCCTGTTTGGATCGAAAAACTTTTGATTTTTAAATCGGTGCGTTTTATGGATTGGGGCTCAACCAACAATTGGGGACAAGTTGATGGTTGGTCGTGGGAAAATCCTGAAATGGCCGCCTGGAGCGAACGCGCAAGGATGGATAATTACACCTGGGCAAACAACAAAGGCATTCCTTACGAAATGATGATTAAGCTGCTTAATGATTATGATCTGGATGGCTGGATTTGTGTGCCACACATAGCCGGAGATGATTTTATCGGGCAGATGGCTGCCATGTTTCACAACCAGCTGGAGCCGGAGCGAAAACTCACCGTTGAGTACAGCAACGAAATCTGGAACTGGATGTTTGGACAGACCAACTGGCTCTATTTTTATGGTTGCCAATCACAAGGTATTGATTGGCCCGAAGGTGTGGTTCCTTATGTGCAAAATTGTATGGATATCTGGACGGATGTTTATGGCGCCGATTCGGTGCGTATTAAAAGAGTTGTGGGACTCCAAACTGCATGGCTCGATGTGAGCCAGCGGATGGCATTTAATATGCGCCCGGGAAGCTTTGATGCTGTTTCACCGGCCTATTATTTTGGTCTGAGTTCCGAAAGTTTAGAAGCCGAATTGGATTTGCTCGGGACAAATGCTACCGTTGCCGATGTGGCTTCAAGAGTCCGTCAAAGTCGTGATGAAAACGAAAAAATCTGGATGCAGAATATCAAAACCCAATTGGCCGACCCGCTAAACCTGCCGATGGCTTTTTATGAAGGAGGACAGCACATTACCCCAAACCCTTTTGGTGAAGAACCAACTTACGCACAAGCTCTTTTGGATATCCAGCGCGACACGGCCATGTACAATCTTTACACCGAATGGTTCGGTTTTATGAGAAGCCTTCACAGCGGCGACAAACCGTTGCAGTGCATGAATTTCTCGTTTATTGGCGGAAGAAGTGCCCGCTATGGCAGTTGGGGCATCTTAGAAACCATGGATCAGGACACCTCACTAATTCCTGCACCAAAATACAAAGCCATAGTCGAGAATCTGAAACCAGGTTGTTCAACCTGTCAGGTTATCACTATCCCTTCCGGATGGAGCGGTATTTCCAGCTATGTAAATCCTTCAACCACCAACATCGAAACATTGTTTAACCCAATTACTTCCGGTTTTATCATTCTCAAAAATTTTGAAGGCATTTATTACCCCGGTTCAAATATCAATTCGCTGCAAAACTATGATTCGAATTCGGGTTACGTGATTAAAATGAGTCAGGAAAGTTCTTTAAATTTCACGGGATCAACGGTAGCATTGCCTTCAATGCCGTTAAATCAGGGATGGAATTTGCTTCCGATAAAAAGGAGTTGCAATTTGATGTGTACCGATATTGAAGAAAATCTTATTGGTCATCTTGTCGCAATAACCGAAATAGCCGGAAATGATCTGTATTGGCCAATCATGGAAATTAAAACACTGGAGGAACTTCTGCCAGGCAAGGCCTATTTCATCAAAGTTGATGAAGCTGTGATGCTGAACTTTCCTTTGTGCAACTAGTTGAAATTTTATTTTGTTTCAAGATTTTTGAATCATCTTGCGTTTATCTTTGAAAAGGCAAACTTCAAAAACAGTAAACAAAATTTTAAAAATCGGTGATGAAATTGTAATTTTGCACACAACAAATTGATAATAAAATGATTATTGCAAATCCTATTTATGATGTTGTTTTTAAGAAATTGATGGAAAACGACCGGGTTGTAAAGTTTTTTATCGGCACACTTCTGGAACAAACCATCGAAAGCGTTGAAGTAAAACCCCAGGAATTTACTTACACCGACCAACTCGCAGGATTAGCCGTTTTCAGGCTCGATTTTATTGCTACCATTAAAATGGAAGATGGCGTTTACAAAAAAGTACTGATCGAAATTCAAAAGGCAAAAAATCATATTGACCTGATGCGTTTCCGGAATTATCTTGCCGAACAATATAAAAAAGAAGACACCGTAAACAACGAAAAGACCATTCTTCCAATCACAACGATCTACATTTTAGGATTTAAACTTCCCGAAATCGAAAGTTCGTGCATCCGGGTCGAAAGAAATTATAAAGATTTGATAAACAAAAGAATAATCAATAAAAAATGTGATTTTGTTGAGAAGTTAACTCACGACAGTTTCATTGTTCAGGTAGATAGAATTACCGACAGATACCAGACAAGGCTTGATAAATTACTCAGTGTTTTTGAGCAATCCAACTTTGTTGACGATTCAAAAGTAACCAAACAATTCACCCACAACACCGACATCGAGGAGGTCGAAATAATCACAAATATCCTCCATCATTCGGGAACCGACCCCGATGAACGAAGGTTGATAGACACCGAAAAAGAAGCCTGGAGAACAATTAATGCCACTTTTGAAAATGAGAGAAAAGCCTTTGAAAAAGCTTTGACAGAAAAGAATCAGGCATTAACTGAAAAGGACAAAGCATTAACCGAGAAAGACAAAGCATTAACCGAAAAAGACAGAATAATCGAAGAATTGCTGCGGAAATTGGATGGGAAATAAAATTTCAGCTTAAGTGGTTGATTCCGTTGATTTTTTAGATTCAGAGTTAAGACGTTTTCAACCCGGTTGATTTTCCGCTTTCAGCCACCAGGCTAACATCAACAATACTTTACCCAGGCATTAATCAATCTGGAATTTCCACAATCAAAAAATTGTTGGTGCAATACAAAATATAATCATCAGCAAAGTTCCCCTACCCTTTTCTGGTCAATATTTATGTTTGAAGTCCCTGGTGATTTTTTTACTTAAACCATCATCAAAGCTATCATTACATTTTTTTGCTACTTTTACACCCATTCATCACAATTCGATAACTGGTATTTTAAATTTCTGATGAAAAGAAAAGGATTTTTAACCATCATCATTTTTACGCTTACATTTTTAATGTGGGGTGAGCTTTTTGCCGAAGTCAAAAGCATTGGTGTGCCCTACGTTTGGAACTACAAAAAGCCGGTGTATCAGGCAGGACAGCAATCCTGGATGATTGATGTGAGTAAATACGGGCTGGTGTATTTTGCCAACAACGATGGTTTGGTTGAATTTGATGGCAAAAACTGGCGTACTTTCCCGATAAGTTCCGGCTCGGTTTTGCGAAGTGTAAAAGTGAGCGATGATGGTAAAATTTATGTGGGGGCATTTGGCGAGTTTGGCTATTTTAGTCCTGACGAAATTGGAAAACTGAAGTTTTATCCCCTTCAGCAATTTGTACCAGCGATGTATCGTAATTTTGGTGATGTTTGGAAAATATTTATCCTTCCTCAAGGGGTTGTTTTTCAGTCGTATGAACAATTGATGATTTATTCCGACGATAAAATTACGGTTATTCCTGCTTCATCCATGTTCCATTTTTCGTTTTTTGTAAACGGCGAAATGTATGTAAACGACCAGCAGGATGGCTTGTTACGACTGGCTGGCGACAGGTTGGTTAAAACTCCCGGCACCGAACCCTTGAAAGGAAATCTTATCTGGGCAATTCTTCCAAAAGGCGATAACATGCTGATATCCACCTCCGACAAAGGTATTTTTGAATACGACGGCATTTCATTAATGGAATGGAACAACCCGGCCGAAAAATTCCTGATCAAAAATCAGGTGTATTGCGGAGTGCAAATCAGCCAATCAAAATATGCCTTTGGAACTGTACAAAATGGCTTGCTGATTTGTGATGAAAATGGTCGTATCTTTCAACATATCAATCTTCAAAGTGGCTTGCAGAATAATACCGTATTGAGTATGTGCCTCGATCAATACGAAAATTTATGGCTTGGACTCGATATCGGGATTGATTATCTTGAAATAAATTCGCCACTCTCCTATTTTTCATACTCAAATGGCCTTAGTGCCGGTTATGCGGCCATGCTTTTTAACGGTATGCTTTACCTGGGTACAAATCAGGGGGTTTTTTATCAGTCGTGGGATGAACTCCAGGCTGGTACCGGCGCTCAGTTTAAGATTGTTCCTGGCACACAGGGTCAAGTTTGGAAGCTTCAGGTGATAGACGGTGAATTACTTTGTGGCCACAATGCAGGTACATTTTCGATTAATAACGGGATAGCTCAGAAAATTTCGGACAAACAGGGTGGATGGACATTTCTGGAACCAAAAGGACACGATAATTATCTGATAGAAGGATCCTATTCGGGTTTGTTGATTTTTAAAAAAGTAAATGGAAAATGGCAATACAGGAATCAGATTAAGGGAATGTATGAATCGTCACGTTTTATCGCAAATGGCAACAAAAACGAAATCTGGATAAGCCACGGATATAAGGGCGTTTTCAGGGTTCATCTCAACGAGGAACTCGACAGCACGCTACAAGTTGATTTTTATAATTCCGGACAGGGTTTTCCTTCAGATTATGGGATTAATGTATTCGAATTTCGGGATAAGCCGATCTTTACGACAAGCCAGGGCATTTATGTTTATGAAGCTCAATCGAATAGCTTTGTTTTTTCGACAGAATTAAACAATTTATTCGGTAACCAGAATCCAATAGTAATTACACAGGATGGGGTGGGCAATATCTGGTATTTTATCGGAAACAAAACCGGCGTTTTCAAGCGGCAGGACGACGGAAGTTATTTTGATCTTAGCTTGCCTTTCAATCAGTTGGAAGGTGAGTTTGTAAAAGGATTTCAGTTTGTTTATCCGATTAACGAACAGCATGTTTTGTTCGGAACGCAGGAAGGATTTGTTCATTATTTGCCCCAATATCCAAAAAATTACCAAAAGCCATTTCATACGCTTATCAGGCAAATAAAAATTTCACGTGCCGATTCGGTCATCTTTTGGGGAAATCAATCCTCAGCCGATAATTTACAAATCAAAATCCCATTTCAATACAACGATCTCCAGTTTTCGTTTTCGGCCAACGATTTCGAAAACCCCGAATATCTGGAGTTTTCAACTTTACTTGATGGTTATGATGATTCCTGGACACAATGGGACCGGCGTACTTTGCGGGAATTTACAAATCTCCCCAATGGCAGCTATACTTTCAAGACCAAAGCCCGGAATATTTACGGTGTCGAAACTGAAGTGGCACAAATCAGTTTTCAAATTTTACCTCCCTGGTATTTAAGCATTTATGCCTATCTGGTATATTTCCTTTTACTTGTTTTGTGTTTTATCGGGTTGTACAGATTTGTAAAATTCAGAATCAGTCTTACCGAAAAGCGGGAAAAGGAACGCCAGCAACGGCTATTCCTCGATCGCGAAAAGCAGTTACAAAACGAAGCATTGCTTTCGGAAAAGGAAGTTATCAGGCTGCGTAACGAAAAGCTTCATGCCGAGATGCTGCAAAAAGATAAAGAGCTTGCTAATGCCACCATGCAGATGATCCAGAAAAATAAGTCGCTTATTAAAGTACGGAGTGACCTGCAAAAACTTTCGCACGAAATTCATGACGATTTAATTCAGCATCAGGCGCAGGGATTGATGAAGAAGATCAACCGTGACCTCGATAACGAAAAACAATGGCAGGTTTTTGAAACCCATTTCGAAAACGTTCATGAGGAGTTCTTAAAACGTTTAAAAGATAAATTCCCCGAACTCTCTCCCCGCGAGTTAAAACTCTGCGCCTATCTAAAACTAAACGTTTCCAGCAAAGAAATCTCCACGTTGATGAACATCTCCACCCGTGGTGTCGAAATAAGCCGTTACCGGCTCCGGAAAAAACTCAACCTCGACCGAAACAGCAATCTGACGGATTTTATTATGGGATTTTAATGTTCCAGCAACCATTTCCAAACAGGCACGACGAAAAGCCTGCTGCCTTTTGCGCCGATTTCGAATTCTAACCTAATAAAGTATTTCTCACTTTGTTGTTTTAAATCCCATTGGG
>CAIYZW010000250.1 GCA_903930725.1 uncultured Bacteroidota bacterium | reverse complement strand
GCCACGCGCCGGCATTTGAGCTGATGAGCAGGGCGTATTCCTTGTCTTCTTCAACATCTTTTAAAGTGATGGCTTCGGGGTTTTTTACCAGGCTTCCGTCGAATTTAAAATTCGATTCGTTAAATGGGATAAATTCAAAAAACAAACCTGTATCCAGCGACAACTGCATCGAATTTACATGAGGTCGTTTTTGATAAGCCATAAAACCTTCGGAGGCCAGATAAGTTTCCATGTACGTGAGCGGCCGCGCTAAAAGTCGCTCAAAACCTTTAATGTAAGGTGTTAGCGAAACGCCTCCATGAACGTAAATCGAAAGATTTGGCCACATATCATGGATAGTTTTTAGCTGGTATTTTTCGATGATCCGTTCGAGCAGAATCTGAAGCCAGGCCGGAACCCCAACAATAACACCGATGTCCCAGTTTGGGGCGTTGCGGACAATTTCGTCGAGTTTTACAGCCCAGTCACGCTCTTTCGAAATACGCCGTCCGGGTTTATAAAAAACCTGAAACCAAAACGGGATATTGCCGGTGGTTATCCCCGAAAGGTCGCCCTCATAATAGGTGCCATTGTACTGTAGGTGCGTACTGCCGCCAAGCATCAGGATACCTTTTCCTTTTTCGAAAAATTCAGGTGGAAAATTATATTGCGCCAGCGAAAGCAATTGCCTTACGCTGGTTCGTTTGATGCTTTTGAGCATTTCGTTTGTCACCGGAATGTACTTACTCGATGCTTCGGAAGTTCCCGAACTGAGTGCAAAATACTTTACTTTGCCCGGCCAGGTTACATAAGGCTCGCCATTGAGCGAACGGTACCACCATTTCTTAAAAATCGAATTGTAATCGTGAACCGGCACATTTTTCTTAAATTCCTGATACAAATTATCCGATCTTAGAATTTCGGAAAAATTATAGGCTTCACCAAAATGGGTGAATTGAGCTTTGCGAAGCAGTTTCTTTAAAACCGCGTCCTGTGCTTTTACGCCATCAAAACCCCTAAGATTCTCCTTGTTGCTAAGGTTTCGCAGTTCGATAGCCCGTTTAATGATTGATCCGATGATTGGCAAATCTGTAAATATTTAGGTTTGACTATTAATTTATAACTTCGCAGCAAAATTATAAAAATAAGCTTTTTGTTTTACTAAATTATAATCTATTGTTTGTCAATAATTTATAATTTTTTAAGATTATTCAACAAGAATGGAATGAAAATTTTGAGATCTGGATTAAAAATTATGGGCAGCATCCTGACAATCGTGGTTGTTTTACTCGTACTGGCGATTTTGTTTGCCACTTTAAGCGATTTTAAGCCCCCGGCCAGACAAATTCTGAAACCTGCCGGTAAAATTAACAAAAACCTTATCGCGAAAAACCAGATTGACCTGCTTACCTGGAATATCGGCTATAGCGGCCTGGGCAGGGAAATGGATTTTTTTTACGATGGAGGTAAAAAAGTAAGACCAACGCACCAATATTTAAACGAGTGTTTTGAAGGGATTAAAAACGTCCTTCAACAAAACGATTCGCTGGATTTCATCTTTTTGCAGGAAGTTGATAAAAAAGCCCGACGATCGTTCCATGAAAATCAGGTTGAGATGCTTGCAGAATTGATGCCTGCTTTCGAATCAGTTTTTGCAGTAAATTATGATGTGAAGTTTGTTCCTTTACCTTTGAACAACCCAATGGGCAAAGTACTTGCAGGTATGATGAGCTTTTCGAAATATAATGCCCGTTCCACAGAAAGAGTAAGTTTTGAAGGCAATTTTAAATGGCCTAAAAACCTTTTTATGCTCGACCGCTGTTTTATTATCCAGCGTTTTTTATTGGGATCGGGCAAAGTAATCGTTATGATAAACACCCACAACTCGGCTTTTGATGACGGAACGTTGCGCAAGGCAGAATTTAACATCCTAAAACAGACGGCAAACGAGGAATTTCGAAAAGGAAACTATGTAATCATTGGTGGCGACTGGAACCTTAACCCTCCGGATTATCAAACCGAAGCGATAAAATCAGGCGATGTTGGTGCTGGCAATGATGTTTTGAGCGATGCCGGTCAATTAATGCCCGATGGCTGGCAGTGGGCTTTCGATAGTGCAACTCCTTCGAACCGTTTTTTGGATGAACCCTACCAAAAAGGCCGGACAAAAACCACAATCCTCGATTATTTCCTGCTTTCGCCAAACATCCGGCTTATCAACATCAAAACCATTGATCTGGGTTTTGAATTTTCCGACCATAACCCTGTAAAAATGAGTGTTGAGCTACGCTAAAATTTGCGGTTTCAAATTAACTTTTTAAAAAAAATGCGATGATAGAAATTGGGGAAAATAATATTCTGAAGGTTTTAAGAGAAACTTCGGTTGGTGCATTCCTGGGCGACAGCGAGGGTAACGAGGTTTTGTTACCGCTTAAATACATCCCGAAAGGAATATCGGTTGATGATGAAATTGAGGTGTTTGTTTATCGCGACAGCGAGGACAGGCTGATTTCGACAACACTGAAACCAAAAATCCAGCTTCATGAGTTTGCTGTACTTCAGGTGGAAATGGTAAGCCAGGTTGGCGCTTTCCTCGACTGGGGTCTAGAAAAAAACCTTTTTGTCCCCTTTCGCGAGCAGGGTGTAAAAATGGCCAAAGGCCGGTGGTACATGGTTTATATGTATCTTGATGAACAAACTGACCGCCTTGTGGCTTCGGCAAAAATTAACCGGTTTTTGAGCAACGAAAAAATTACCGTCAAAGAAGGCGATGAGGTTGACGTGATTATCTGGGAAACAACCGACCTGGGTGTTAATGTTATCATCAATAATTCGCACAAAGGCTTAATTTATCACAATGAATTTTTCGCGCAGGTGCAGCCCGGTGACCAGCGTAAAGGATTTATCTCCAGAATACGCGACGACAATAAAATTGATGTCCAGTTGCAAATGCCTGGATTTGGCAACATCGAGCCAAGTGCTGCAAGGATTCTTGAAATACTGAAAAACAAAGACGGATTCCTTCCGCTCACCGACAACAGCGACCCCGAGGAAATTGCCCGCAGGTTGGAAATGAGTAAAAAAACTTTCAAAAAGGCCATCGGCTCGTTGTATAAACAAAAATTAATCATTCTGGAGAAAGATGGAATCAGGCTTATCGAGAAATGACTTTTACTTTTGTAACAGATTGATATTAAACCTTACAGCTTTTAGAACTGTCAGGTTTCGATGTCGTCGAACAGACTAAAAATCAGAAGAACCTCTCAAAAAAAAACTAAGCTGCCAGTTAGGTTTAGTTATAATAAATCCGGAAAAATGCCAGCCAAAATCCTCAGAAAACACGAACAAACAGCGTCAAAATGGGCGGGAGGCACAACCACACAATTAGCCATATTTCCCGAAAATGCCGACTACAGCAAACGCAACTTCCTGTTCAGAATAAGCACCGCCACAGTAGAGACCGAAGAATCAGAATTTACAAACCTGCCCGGCGTTTCAAGGATTATCATGATTCTTGATGGAACATTATGGTTGAACCATGAAGGCCATTATTCAAAAACACTCCAAAAATTTGATACCGATTTATTTGATGGAAGTTGGAAAACCAGCAGCAAAGGGAAGGTCACCGACTTCAACCTGATGACAACAGGCCTGGCCACAAGAAAGCTTTTCAGCATAATTCTTCAACCCAACCAAATATTCAAAGAACCGCTTTTTAATCAATTCGGTTTTATAGGATTTTATCCGCTTTGTGGCGAAATCGAGGTTGAATATGCAGGCCAAAAATTCCATATCGGTAAAAATGATTTTATGCTGATAAATCACGAAAACGATTTCAGCCAAATTGTGGTAAAAGCGCATGAATACAGCGAAATAGTGATTTCTGGGATTGTTCTGGGTTAAGGAATTCCTTCGTTTTGGTGTAATCCTGTAAACCGGAGTTTCGCCAACAGAATACCAAATATTACCACACCATTTTTTTAAGTTTTGATAAAATGAAAAGGGAGCTTGCTAAGCCCCCTTTCCAAACAATCAATCAATAATTAGTGTCTGCAAGAAAACGCATAACATATTATTTATCAACAACATAGTGTTGAAAAGTTCTTTGAATAAAATGAAGTATTT
>CAIYZW010000249.1 GCA_903930725.1 uncultured Bacteroidota bacterium | reverse complement strand
TCTGGCATTTTTAATTTTTAAAGAAAGGCTCTCTAAACTTAACCTGGCCGGGCTTTTCATCTCGTTTGCCGGTGTAAGTTTTATGATGCTGAACAATGATTTAGCCTTTACTGCCGACCCAAAAGGGTTGATGTGGCTTTCGCTCGCGGTGATGGCGGCTGTGATTTACTCGGTTTTACTCAAAAAGCTGGCTTCGCGGTACGATGCTTTTATGATTATCGCCATGCAAAACCTGATTGGGGCTTTTTATTTCCTTCCGTTTTTCCTCATTTTTGATGTTCAAAAGTTTATATCGGTCACGCCAAATGCAGAACTGATAAGCTCTTTGCTGCTGTTATCGTTTTTTGCGTCATCGCTGGCCTTTGTATTTTTTACGATTTCTTCGCGCGAAATCGGCATAAGCAAAACAAACCTATTCACAAATCTCATCCCGGTTTTTACCACAATTTTTTCGTTTTTCCTTTTAAACGAAGCTTTTGAAACCCGCAAAATCATCGGAATGATTGTGGTGATTGGCGGTGTTCTCATGTCACAGATTACCGGAAAAGTAATGCTGGTGAGGTTTTACAGCTATTTGACTATGAGGAAGAATAACAGAATCTCTGAAAATTGAATTTATCCCTCAAAATATCATCGTTTTTTTCAAAACCAAAACACTCAACCTGGCTCATTGGCCTGGTGGTTTTGATGATTTCTTTTGGAAGTCATTTCAAGCCCGGAAATCCTGATTTTTGGAAAGAAACCGTGGCAAGCGATGGCCGCGGATATTACGCTTATCTTCCCTCCATAATCTTAAATGGCGAATTTAATTTTGAGCAAGTTCTCGCCCGCGAAAAGCAGATTTACCCCGCCATGATGGCCGGAACTTTTATGACCGAAGTTGACGGACAGCCTGTTAATAAATACTTTGCCGGAGTAGCTTTGCTGATTTTGCCATTTTTTTTGCTGGCCATATTTTTAAGTTTTATCTGCGGTCTCCCGATTGATGGCTATAATTCCATTTTCCAGTTGATGGTGAGTTTTGCAGGGATTTTTTACCTGATTTCGGGCCTGCATTTTTCCCGCAAGTTGCTCCAAAAGTGCAACCTGCCGGCAGCTACAGTTTATTTTTCGCTTTGGATAATTGTTTTAGGTACCAACCTGCTGATTTACACTCTGGATGCCCCGGCAATGTCGCATGTTTTTTCGTTTGCTGCTGTGGCAGGATTCCTGTTTTACGCAAAAGCCTTTTTCGATTTATCAAAAACAAAGGATGCGCTTTTGGCTTCTTTTTTTCTGGGAATTATCATCCTGATAAGGCCCGTAAATGGCATCATTATTTTGTTGCTTCCTTTTCTATCAGGCGATGCTAAGGGCTTTTCACGGGGTATTACTGTTTTCTTTACCCAAAAAAAAAACTGGCTTAAAGCAATTTTGATTGTTTTAGGTTTGGTGATGATACAACCTGTTTTATGGTTTTTGCAAACGGGGCATTGGCTGGTGTGGAGCTATCAGGGCGAAGGTTTCGATTTTTTCCATCCCCAAATTTCAAAAGTTTTATTCAGCTACCAGAAAGGTTTTTTTGTTTACACGCCAGTTGCTCTGGTTGCCTTATCCGGCCTGACCGGCTTTTACCGGAAAAGCAAATGGCAGTTTTTTTGGATGGTTGGATTTTTCACCATCCTGATCTGGATTGTGGCTTCGTGGTGGAACTGGTATTATGGCGACAGCTTTGGACAGCGGGTTTTTATTGATTTTTATGCGGTTTTGGCTTTGCTGCTGGCTATGTCAATCAATGGTTTCAGAAAAAAGATAGCTAAATTCGCCCTTGTATTTTTATTGTTGATTTTAATATCTGTCAGCCTGATTCAAACCTGGCAATATTCGCACGGGATAATTCATGCTTACGCGATGAATAAAGCAAAGTACTGGCATATATTTTTAAAAACCGGTGATGAATACCGGAATTTGTTTAGTGGGCCGGTGGATGTGCCGCCTTACAAAACCGATTTTACTGCGCCTTTGCAGGAATTCTCAAATTATTTCGAAAACGAACAGGATGGTTGGGTCACCAGTGGCCTGACTGAATTTGCGGAAGCAAAAAGCGGGATTTCGGTTGCCGAACTCAATCAATTTCAGCCCTATAGCTCGGCGTTGTTGCTAACCGGCGACAAATTGCTGGTTGGCAGGCGCGATTTGTATGCCAAAGTTGAAGCGTTTATTTTTGATAAGGAAAAAGATGCCTCCAAAAGCACAAAACTCGTGGTTTCGCTGGCAAACTGCGAAGGTTTGAATTATTACATAAATTCCTGGGATGTGAACGAAATGCCGCCCACCGAATCCGGCATCTGGAGAAGGGTTGAATTTGGGATTCAGCTACCTAAAGTACTCAATTCCAGCGACCAGATGAAAATCTATTTCTGGCAAAGCGGAACAGGTACCTTGCTCGTTGACGATTTCAGGATTTCGGTTTATGGAAAGAAATAGTAAGACAAATTTTTGGAAACCTATTATTTGAGTTCATTAAAAAATTAAGAAATTGATTTGCAACTAATTGAAATTTAATTAATTTAGCCCTGAATATCGTAACTCATTAAATTTGTGTTAATTATTCCTAATTTGAAAACTTCAACTTTAATATTGCTAAATTTGCCAACTGAAAAAAATCAGTACAGATTAATTGTAACAAATTAATTATAAAGTTATTAGATAAGATGGGATACATAAAATTCGACAAAAGCCAACTCATTAATCTCGAATATTCACTCCGCCGGGAACTTCTTCGCACCAACAGAGCAGGCGCTTTCTCCAATACCACTATTGTAAATTGTAACACCAGGAAGTATCATGGCCTGTTAATAGTGCCGCAACCGCAGTTTGGAAATGCTCCACACGTTTTACTTTCCACTTTGGACGAAACCGTGATTCAGCGTGAAGCCGAATTCAATCTGGGCATTCATAAATACGAAAACAATGTTTACTCTCCGCGTGGGCATAAATATATCATGGATTTCG
>CAIYZW010000248.1 GCA_903930725.1 uncultured Bacteroidota bacterium | reverse complement strand
TCCGATGTCCACGAAGAATCTTTCAATGTCCACGCCGTAACTCCCGATGTCCACGCAGGAACTTCCGATGTCCACACCGGAACTTTCAATGTCCACGCCGAAACTTTCAATGTCCACACGGAAACTCTCAATGTCCACGAGGAAACATTCAATGTCCACGCGGGAACTTTCAATGTCCACGCGGGAACTCCCGATGTCCACGCCTAAACTCCCGATGTTAAGTGTATATGTTGTAATACGATTTTTAATTTTACGATAATGATTTGAGATTTGTAATTTGAGTTTTGAGATTTGTTATTTGAGATTTATTTTTTTTGATAATGTAATCCCTTGTCCATCAAGTTTACTCCCCGAAACTCCGGCACAAGGCATACAAAACGGTATCCCATCAATCATTTCGATTCGCGTTGCCATGGTAGGTTCGCCACATTTTGCACAAACAATACTCTCATGCGTTGGAGCATAACCCGGAATCTCCACAATAACTTCTTCAGTTTTAAAAAGCCGGTCAAAATCGAGGGTTAAAGTTGCAAAAGCATTTTCAATACCAAATTTCTTAAACTGTGCAATGTCCTCATCGCTGTGGTTTTGCCCGCCAACCACTTTTTTATAATGCTCCGCAAAAATTGGATGAGCCCTATGCATGTATTCCCTGCCTTCAGCCTTCGACGAAATCCGTACACCTTTGCCATCGCGCTTCGTTAAAGTAAAAGCAGTCTTTCCAATATCTTTAAAAATCAAACCATTATTTCCAAAGCTACACCCCGTCACAAACTGGATTCCATCGGCAACACAATTATTAGTTTCAACAATCGCCAATAAATCCTCTAATCCATCAGAGCTTTCTCTGATTATTTGCATAGCTTTAGTTGCCATCAATACGCCCATCGCCAACCCCGGACAAAAATGCCCATGAATTTGAGCGGCGTCAAGGAGTAGCCTATCAGTTTTTCCAGCCCGGATATTTTGTAAAATAAGCTTTCGCGGATTATTCTTCCGGCTATGAATTTCAATTTCTTCAAGCTTTTCTTCACCGAAAGGAATATGAAGTGGTTTAATATCAACCAAAGGCGTTCCATCAAGTGCATCCAGGCCTATTACTCTTAAAATATTGCCGTCACGATGCAAAAGTTTAACAATCGTACTTCCCAATTGCGATGGCCGGCTGGGGCTTCGTGTACCAAAAACCCCTTTAAAATCCCCGGTTTGCGTAAAGGTTTTTAGCTCGTAAGGTTCGGCACGATCGAAATGAAAATAAATTTCCAGATAATCAGATAATTCGGTTTTAAATAATCCCTCGGCAAATGCTTCGTAAACCTCAATTTCGCTTTCTTGTTCGCGCATCAGGCCAGGGTTTGCTGGCTCGGTAAATTTGCTTTTTATAATGCCGATGTATGGTATTTTGAAGGATTTCATTATTTATAAATCAAGTTTTATTTACACGAACTCATCACCAATTTACCATGTTTGATGCCTTTTAACCCAATTAATTGATGGGCGAGCGATTGCAGAAGTGAAGCTTTGCCTTTTATAGCGATGGTTTCGAGGCAATTGTAATGGTCGAGATGAACATGTTGCACCGAAAGAATCAGATCATGGAAATCGTGCTGCAAGTCGGTGGATTTATTTTGTAAATCTTTTTTATGATGATCGTAAACCAGCACGATGGCGCCGGCAACTTCTTCGTCGTCGAACCAGTTTTCGTCAACTTTCGATTGTCCAACCAAAAACCGGATGGCCTGCGAACGATTTGGAAAATGTTGTTTTTCAACCAATTGATCCAAATCATTAAGCAGATTTTCTTCCAAAGAAACACCAAATCGTTTTACTTTCATCGTGTCACGTTTATTTTATTCGTGCCACAAAAGTAATCGTATCTTACAGATTACAGGCATTTTATAAAAATTTATTTTTTAATTTCGGTAATATTCTAAAAAGTTGTGGCTTAATCGGTTGCACAAAATTTTTAAGACAGATACAAACTATTGGAAATCTGTCAATTTCTAACACAGGGTTTGTTATCCGGTTAACAGTAATATTTTTGTTTTGTAAAAACGAGAATCTGATTTTGTTTTGGATTCTCTGAATTAAAATCTAAAGTAATGACTATTAACGAAATATGTGTTTTGCTCGAAGCAAATGTTGCTTGCGGAAACCCTGATTCAAAAACAGAGGTTCGCGAAGCATTTGCCAGCGACCTGATGAGCGATGTTTTGACCTTAGCCACCGAAAGCCCTTTGCTGATCACGGGATTGTCAAATCTTCAAACCATCCGCACAGCCGAAATGTCCGAAATAAAGGTGATCGTTTTTGCGCGGGGCAAAAAAGTAAGCGACGACATGAAAACCCTGGCAGCCGAAAACCATATTACTTTGATCGAAACCGGCTGCTCGGTCTTTAAAACCTGCGGAATTCTTTACCAGGCAGGCGTTAAACCAATTTATTGATTGTAATTATGCAATATACTTTTT
>CAIYZW010000247.1 GCA_903930725.1 uncultured Bacteroidota bacterium | reverse complement strand
CAGCCTTGTTTACAATGGCCAGTCGGGACAACGTTTTTCGTATGTTTATAACGATAAAGGAAACATCAACGGTGAAGGCGAAAATCCTGGTAATTTAATCTGGATACCAAAAGACCAAGGTGAAATTAACCTTGTTGACATTTTAAATGCCGACGGAACTGTTAAAACAACAGCCGCCGACCAGTGGGATAACCTCAACAAATATATCGACAGCGATAAATATCTTAGCGAAAACCGCGGTTCGTATGCCGAAAGAAACGGCGCACGTTTGCCTTTCGAAAGTATTATTGATTTTAAATTTGCCCAGGATATTTATTTGAATGCAGGTGGTAAAAAACACACACTTCAGCTTACTTTCGATATTTTTAACTTTACAAACATGCTTAACAAGGAATGGGGCGCACGCCGCTACATTACCAACGATGCTTACACACTTATTACCTTTACTAAATTTGATACCGACGGCACTACACCACTATTTAACTACACCGGCAAAACCAGCGTTGACGACATTTACAATTATGGCGATTCCGGCGTTATCAGTTCGAGATGGCAGGGACAAATTGGTATCAGATATTCGTTTAACTAACAGTATTTTTTTAATCTGATAAAAAGAAGAGGTTCAGAAATGAGCCTCTTTTTTTATTTTACTTTTGTGGATTCTAATAATATTCTGATGAAGAAACTCAAAATGAAGAGATTTGGTTTTGCCACCCTGGGCATGTTGATTATTGCTTTTACAGCTTTGTTTGCTGTGCCGGGCTGCCAGGCTGCTGATGGCAAAACTCCCGGTAAACCCTATCTGATTGTCCTCTCCATGGATGGTTTCCGGTGGGATTATCCCGCCAAGGCGCATACACCAAATCTGGATAAAATTGCCAAAGCAGGAGTTAAGGCTGATGCCATCGTACCTTCGTTTCCTACCAAAACTTTTCCGAACCATTACACGATGGCCACGGGGTTATATCCCGACAACCATGGTATTGTGCTTAACGAGTTTTACGATCCCGAAAGGAAGGCTTTTTATGCGGTGTCGGATAGGAAAACTGTTGAAGACGGCAGCTTTTATGGCGGGGAACCCGTTTGGGTGACTGCCGAAAACCAGGGCATGAAGGCGGCAACCTTGTTTTGGGTGGGGTCGGAGGCGGCCATTAAAGGAGTGAGGCCTTCGATATGGAAAAATTACAAGCACCGCATGCCATACGAAAGCCGCATTGACACGGTGATTTCGTGGTTGCAGCTTCCCGACAGTATCCGCCCTCATCTGATTATGTGGTATCTGGCCGAACCTGATGGCGTTGGCCACGATTTTGGCCCCGACAGCCCCGAAATTGTTGCCTGTGTGGAGCGGTTGGATAGTTTATTGGGCGTTTTTATGTTTAAACTCCAGCAATTGCCCATCGCCGCGCAGGTAAATTTTATTGCAACATCCGACCACGGCATGTGTCCAATTTCCAACGACCGTCTTATCCAGATAAACCAGTTTGTTGATACCGCCTGGATTGCCGAAATACAGGGCAACAACCCTGTTTTTACCATCAAGGCTAACGCTGGCTTTGATGACGAGATTGAATCTGCGTTAAGCAAGGTTGCGCATCTTAAATTGTGGCGTAGTGGTCATCTTCCCGAAAGGTTACACTACGGCAACAATCCCCGCACGCTCGATTTTGTGGTTGTTGCCGATAGTTCGTGGAGTGTTGACTACGCCAGCGACGATGGCTACAACGGCGGCGCGCATGGTTTCGACAACGCCAACTCCGATATGGGAGCCATCTTTTACGCCACAGGCCCGGCTTTTAAGCAAGGCTTTGTTAATGGTAAGTTTCCAAATACCGACCTTTACGCGCTAATGTGTGAGATTCTAAAACTCAATCCCGCCAAAACCGACGGCAATCTTACCGATGTAAAAGGCATGTTAAAATAATTGCATCCCATGCTCAACCCATCCATCCAAAACTACAAGATTATCTTAGCCTCAAACTCGCCACGCAGGCAGGAGTTGCTGCGCTTAATGGGCATTCCTTTCGAGATTCGCGTAAAGCCGGTTGATGAGATTTTTCCGGCAAACCTTTCAAACATCGAAATCGCCCTCTTCTTAGCCCAATTAAAATCGAACGCATTTGGCGCGAACGATTTTGATGCCACCGAATTGCTCATCACCGCCGACACCATCGTTTGCTTAGGCAGCGAAATCCTTACCAAACCCAACGACCGCGGTCACGCCATCGAAATGCTCAAGAAGTTATCCGGTAAAAAGCATTTAGTTATCACCGGCGTTTGTTTGCGTACAAAGGCTAAGATGAAATCCTTTGCAGTTTCCACGTCCGTTTATTTCCGGAAGCTTTCCGCAGCCGAAATCGTTCATTACGTTGATGCTTTCGAGCCCTTCGACAAGGCCGGCGCTTATGCCATACAGGAATGGATTGGTATTGTTGGCATCAAAAAGATTAACGGGTCCTACTTTAACGTGGTTGGCCTGCCCACCGAAGCCTTATTTGAAGCGCTCAACAACTTTTAAAATAAAAATTACACCTATATTATATGTGTAAATTGTATGGGTTTGTCTGGGTGTTGATTTGATAAGCAAAATTTGGTGTTCAATGCCAGTATTTTGTATTAGAAATTGATATGAACAGCTTGATTGAGGATATGAACTGGTTAAACGCTGATATGAACATCTTGAATAATGATATGAACCGATTGAACGCTAATATGAACTACTTGATTGAAAATATGAACTGCTTGACCGCTAATATGAACTGCTTGATTGATGATATGAACAGGTTGATTGAGGATATGAAAAGCTTGAACGGTGATATGAACTGCTTGAACGGTGATATGAACTGCCTGGAAATATCGTCGAAGTAAAAACCTACCAGGTCTTTTAGACCTGTGAGGTTTAACAAACGAAAACCCCACCAAGCCCAAAGCTTGGTTTGGTCTAACAAACGAAAACCTCAACCCGCCGGAAGCAAGAAAAGGTTTAATAAACAAAAACCTCACAGGTCTGATAGACCTGGTAGGTTTTCCCAACGAAAACATAACCTTACCCAAAGCGAGAAAAGGTTTATTAAACAAAAACCTCACAGGTTTGATAGACCTGGTAGGTTTTCCCAACGAAAACATAACCTTACCCAAAGTGAGATAAGGTTAAACAACGCCGACCTCCATCAAAACCGATTAAATGTTAAATATGGAATCATTACTTTTGCAGCAATATTAATAATTATGAATCCAAAGAACTTCACTAAAAGGCTTTTGTTCTACTTCCTGCAAGGGTTGCTGTTCATCGGCCCGGTTGCCATAACCATTTACGCCATAAAGGTTACCTTTTTCTGGATAGACGGCTTCCTGTACCAATACTTCGAGACGTATCTTCACATAAAAATCCCCGGGATGGGATTAATCACCATCCTCGCTTTTATAACGCTCATGGGATTTCTCGGTTCGTCGTTCCTTTTTAAACCCATGGCCTCAAAAATTGACGGGATGATAAGCAAGGCGCCACTCATCAAAATTATTTACACCTCTGTCAAAGATTTGCTTACCGCTTTCGTGGGACAGAAAAAGCGTTTCAACCAACCGGTTTTGGTGAACATTTCAAAAGATGGGGCACTGCAGAAAATCGGATTCATCACCAACGAAGATTTGTCCGACATTGGCATCACCGACAAGAAAATCGCCGTTTACCTGCCTCATTCGTACGCCTGGAGCGGCAACCTGTTGATCGTACCCGCCGATTACGTCACCAAAATTGATGCATCCTCCACCGACGTTATGAAATACATTATCTCGGCAGGAGTTACCAAATTATAATCCTTTAATTTTATTTTGATATGATAAACAACAAACCGTTAATCCTTGTTACAAACGACGATGGAGTTGATGCGCCGGGCATAAGGACGCTTATTGAAGTGATGCGGAAGATAGGAAATGTGGTTGTGGTGGCGCCCGATGGGCCCCGCTCGGCCATGGGACACGCAATTACGGTGGCCACACCACTTCGCGTAAAATTATTACACGAACAAGATGGCTACCGCGAGTTTAGCTGCACCGGCACACCGGTTGACTGTGTTAAACTTGGCGTTAAAATAGTGATGCGCCGCAAACCCGACCTCATCGTATCGGGAATTAATCACGGCTCAAACGCTTCCATTAACGTAATTTATTCGGGTACGATGGCCGCAGTATTTGAAGCAGCCATTGATAAGATTCCCGCGATAGGTTTTTCGCTCGACGACTATTCGCATCATGCCGATTTTAGCCATACAAAGGAATATGTCGAAAACATAACTCGGGCAGTCCTCGCCAAAGGCCTTCCCGAAGGCGTTTGCCTTAATGTGAATATTCCAAAAATCAGTGCCGAAGAAATCAAAGGTGTAAAAATCTGCCGGCAAGCCAATGGCTCGTGGGTCGAAGAATTCGACGAACGCATTGACCCGCGTGGACGCGAATATTACTGGATTACCGGCGTTTTCAGCAACACCGACCACCACGACGGAACCGATACCTGGGCGCTCGAACATAATTACGTGGCCGTTGTACCCATGAAATTCGATTTTACCGATTACGGAATGATTGATAAACTCTTCGATTATTCGTTTGCACTGCAACCCACACCCAAAGAGGAAACCAGCAAAATCTGATAAGTTGTTTAAACACACTTTTAAAAGAAATTATTCGCCAATGAACATACTCAGAAAAATCTTAAACCACGATTCGTACCTTTTTGGATTGTTGCTTTCGACAACAACGCCGGTGGTGTTTCTTTACATAATGTTTTACTTCATTAAGTTCCTGTCGGGTGTGCTGCACTTCAGGACCTACGAAATCCAGGAACTCATCCTGCTTGGTTTGGCAATAAATTTACTTTGGATAAGATATTATCTGGTGAAAACAAAGTTCGTAAAAACCGGACAAACCGTTGTTGCAGTCAGTTTTATCGAGATGATTCTTTTCTTTGTTTTGAAATAAACAGTAAGATGAAATATTACATCATTGCCGGAGAGGCTTCGGGCGATTTGCATGCTTCCAACCTGATGAAGGAACTAAAAAAGCTGGATGATAAAGCAGATTTCCGTTTTTGGGGTGGCGATTTGATGCAGAAACAAGGCGGCGAACTTGTAAAACATTACCGCGACCTTGCCTTTATGGGCTTTGCCGAGGTCATCGCAAACCTCCGGACAATATTAAAAAACCTTAGCTTTTGCAAAAAAGACATTGTGGCATACCAGCCAGATGTTTTGATTTTGGTTGATTATCCCGGCTTTAATCTCAAAATAGCCAAATTTGCCCACGAACTGGGTGTCAAGGTATTTTACTACATTTCGCCGCAGGTCTGGGCATGGAAAAAGTCGCGCGTAAAGGCCATCCGCCGCGATGTTGACCGTATGTTTGTCATCTTACCTTTCGAAAAGGATTTTTATCAAAAACATAATTATCAGGTTGATTTTGTGGGTCATCCATTGCTTGACGCTATCGAAACTTTTGAAAATATTGAAGATTCAGATTTCTATAAAAAAAATAATCTATTTGAAATAAATTTCATCATCTTCAGAACATTCATCCAACTCTGAAGCATCAGCCTTTACAAGATTTAAAAAATCTTTTGTCGACTCGT